>CAZMJB010000006.1:0-28103 GCA_964566735.1 uncultured Candidatus Saccharibacteria bacterium | reverse complement strand
GTTGGTGGCCTCGCTAATTTGATAAAGTAAGATCCTGGAAATATTCAACGCGAATTGAAGCGACTCGAGAAGGTCGGATTCCTTCTGAGCGAACGACAGGGCAATACTAAAATTTACGCGACCAACAAGCAGTTCCCAATCTTTAAAGAACTCCAGAGCATCGTCATTAAGTCACAGCAACACGCTGCCCGACCAAAGCGAACTTCATCTGACGTTGCCTAATGAATCTATTTGACCGCATTCTGAATAACCGGGGGATTACGCCGGAGACGAAGGCGGTCTTTCTTTCGCCTAACTACGAGGCAAAGCACGATCCGTTTCTTCTTCCCGATATGCAGCTGGCTGTTGAGCGCCTCGAAGTAGCGCGCCAAAAACAGGAGCGTATTACCATTTATGGTGACTATGACATTGACGGCCTGACTGCGACGACGGTGCTGCTCGATGCCTTTGCGAGCTTTGGCTTTGAACACGTCGACGCGTTTATTCCCAACCGTTTTACCGAAGGTTATGGCCTTACTGTTGATGCGATTGAACGCATTGCCGAGAGTGGTGCTGAGCTGATTGTTACCGTGGACTGTGGAAGTTTGAGCCATAAAGAAATTACCCGCGCCAAAGAGCTCGGCGTCGATGTCATTGTGACCGACCACCACAACGTAGCGCCCGAACAACCACCGGCTGTAGCGGTGATTAACCCAAAGCGGCTTCTGCAAGACCACCCAGATGAATATGAAAAATACCAATTAAAGCCAGGCTCAAAAAAGACCGGTGAAATTTATCCATTCCTCGACCTTCCTGGCGTGGGTGTGGCATTTAAACTGGTACAGGCGCTGCAAACCAAGCTTGAAGGTCTCGAGAAAGGTCAAGAAAAATGGTTGCTTGACCTGGTGGCGCTCGGCACGGTCTGTGACGTGGTGACGCTGGTCGATGAAAACCGCACGCATGTGTTTTGGGGGTTGAAGGTGCTTGCAAAGACCCGTCGGCCTGGCCTTAAGGCGCTCATGGCGGTCGCTGGGGTGCGTCCTGAGACGGTAAATGCACGCAGCCTCGGCTTTTCGCTTGGACCACGTATGAATGCAGCAGGACGGCTCGAGACGGCGCAGTATTCATTGGATATGCTGACAGCAACCGACCCAATGGAGGCGCTCTCATTTGCCCGCAAGCTCGATGAAATGAACCAGGCGCGACGCAAAGAACAAGATGAAATATTACAAGAAGCGTTGGTACAAGCCGAAGAATACAAAGACGACCCAGTGCTGGTGGTCAGTGCTCCAGGCTGGAATCATGGCATTGTCGGGATTGTGGCGGCGAAGTTACTCGAGCGTTACCAAAAACCAACCTACGTATTGGCCGAGCACGGTGAAGAAGCAAAGGGTTCAGCGCGGAGCTACGGTGACTTCAGTGCCGCTGACGCCATTCGTGCCGCCGACGATATTATTACAAAGGGTGGGGGGCACAAGCTGGCTGCCGGTGTGACACTGCCAACCGCAAACATCGCCGCGTTTCGTGAACGGGTCAACGCATTCTATAAAGAACAAAAGTTGCGCGATCAGGCGCAGCTGCTGCTTCCTGTTTCTGATGCCGACGCGGAACTCCACGAAGTTGACGAAGCCCTTATTGAATTGATTAGTACGCTTGAGCCTTTTGGAAGTGGCAATCCGCAACCAATCCTCCGTACGAATGCCTTAACCGTGTATGGCGTGCGCCGTATGGGTGATAGCGGCCAGCATGTGAAGCTGACATTGAAGGCCCAAGACGCTCGTTCTATCGACCTTATTGCTTTTAACGCTCCGCAGCACTTCTTTGTCGAACAAGGCACGACGCTTGTCGCATGGTATGCGCCTGAACTCAATGAATGGCAGGGACGAAAAAGCGTCGAGGGTCGATTGCTCCACGTGGAGCTTCGAGACCTCGACGCTTAATACGAAACTGTATTAGTCGCGCTTAAAGAGCTTCGATAGCTTGATGGTTTGTGAAAACTCAAGTGCACCAAGCTTGAAGGCGCGAACGGCAATCCAGATGCTGATGACCATGAAGAGTGTCATCACAATGAGCGCCAGCCATGATTCAACAAAGGTCATGTTTCCTACTGTGTTACGAATCAGTGTCACCACTGGTGAGGTGAGCGGGAAGTAGGTAAGGAACGTGACAATTGGGTTTTCTGGGTCCGTTGCAATCATCATAATGAAGTAGAACGGAACGAACGCACCGATGAAGAATACAGCCGAGAAGCTGTTGGCCTCTTTGGTTGATGGCGCCGCTGCTGCGGTTGCGGTCATGAAGCCGGCGTACATAAGGAAGCCGACGACCAAGAAAGCGAGGCCGAAGAAAATTGCCCATGGGTCAATGGTGATTTCGGCAAGGGTAATGCCAAACGGCAGGCTAATGCCTGCACCCATTTGCAGTGCGACAAAGTAGGCAATGAGGCCGAGGATCGCAAAGAACAGAACCTGCGTCACGGTCACAAGGCTGACGGCGAGGAGCTTGCCGACAATCAACGTGCGTGGCTTTACATAGGTGAGCACCATCTCCATTGAACGGTTTTCTTTTTCTTCACTGACACTTGTCAGCATGTAGCCAACAGAGAATGCGAAGATGATGTAGAAGAGGATGACGAAGAGCCCTGGAGCGACGTAGTCGTTAAATCCACCGGTTTCTTTACCACCTTCAAATACGGTGACGTCTGCGCTGGCGCCTTGCTGAGCAAGCGCAATCACTTCAGCTGAGCCGAGGGGTATGAACAAACTGGTTTTGAGCAAGTTGTCAGACAGTGACGTTACGGTTGAGATTTTCGTCAGGTCGTTTGAGCTGAGGTAAATGCTGTATTTTCGGTCTTGCTCGAGGGTACTTGGGAATACAACTAGCGCCTCTTTCTCGGCCGTACGTACTTGTTCGCGCAGGTCATCGACTTCGCTGGCCGGTGAAAGGGTGAGTCCGCTTGCTGCAATAACATCCTTATTGAGCAGGGCGCTTTCGTCGACAATGGCGATGTTCTTCAGGTCGGCCGACAGTTCTTCAATACGCTGCGCGCTTGATTGATTGCCGAGATAGGTGAGTAGAAGCACAACACCAATGACCAGCGGAATGGCAATCATGACAATCCAAAAACTTGGCTGCTTTACGATAGTGAGGTATTCGTGACGAATAACAGAGCGAAGCTTAGACATGGGCTACCTCTCCACTTTTTTCTTTGTAAATTTGCACAAAAATATCCTCAATTGATTTCGATTTAAATTCTTTCTTTACATCGGCAACGGTTCCGTAGGCGCGGGCTCTGCCGTCCTTCAAAATGAGCAGGCGATCGGCCAGGCGCTCAACCTCTTCCATAAGGTGCGTAATGTAAATCACCGACGTACCTTTTTGCTGGAGCTCATCAACAATATCCAGAAGAAGTTTACGGTTCACAGGGTCAAGGCCCTTGGTAGGCTCGTCGAGAATAAGTAGCTTTGGGTTGCCCATAATCGCAACACCAAGCTGTACTTTTTGCTGTTGTCCACCTGAAAGCTTTTTAATTTTTGTCGTTGCTTTGTCGGCGAGTTCCACGCGTTCTAGGAATTCAAGCGAGAATGTTTTTGCGTCTTCACGGGTCATACCTTTAAGCTCGCCGAAGTAAATCATGGTGTCGAGGACTTTTGAGCGGGTGTAGAGTCCACGCTCTTCAGGAAGGTAGCCGACATTCGCGGCTGTTTCGGGTGTGAGTTTTGCACCATCAATGTGCAGTTTTCCGGTCGTCGCATCGTAAATGCCGAGGAGCGAACGGATGGTACTGGTTTTACCTGATCCGTTTGATCCAAGGAAAGCAAATACTTCGCCTGGGAAAACGTCGAAATCGAGTTGTTTTACAATGCGCTTTTCGCCAATGGTAAGACTGAAATCTTCCACATGGACGATTGGATGTTGTTTCGTCATGGCCTCAGTATACGGAATATGGTTGTGGTTTGAAACAGTTACGAGAAGAGGGTGACAATTGTTTTTAGTCGTGACTTTAGCGATAGGGCAGAAGAAGAGAGTTTGCCGATGTAGCTTTCTTTACCTGGAATGACGACATCTTTCATGACACGAATGAGCAGAAGTACTTTAGGTGTTTGGACTGCCTCTGAGGTTTCTTGAAGTGCATCCACGAACCGTTTCACTTCTGATCGTTGCTTTTTTGTTTGGCTCGGTTCGAGCATGCGAATAATTAATCCGCCAATCACAGCCGAGAATGTAAAGAGGAGCGTGAGGAAAATTATTGGTGCGAGCAAGAACCACCACCACTCACTAAGAGTGACGAGCCATATAGAAAGGCCAAGCGCTACGATGAGAATACTCGCCGCAATGACGAGGATTGGAAGCAAAATTCTTCGTGCAAATTCGGCACCAACGGCTCGAAGCGCCAGAACGTGAGGGGTTATCTGCATACTTTCATTATACCCTAGGCAAGCGAGCAAAAAGGACTATACTAAAATTATGGCAGCAACGGGAGCACCAGCAGTCAACAAACAAGAAGCTTCCCCAACGTGGAAGAAGGTTCTTGGCGGCGTGCTCCTTGCTCTTGGTATTATTACCTTCTTTTTGGCGCAAAGTACCCTCTGGGTGAGCAACAATTTCTTTAATGAAAACCAGTTTGTGGGTACTGCCCAGGAAGTGCTTCAAACTGAGGAGAGCCGCCAGGCTATCTCGAGTACCATCGTCCATACGGCACTGCAAAATAACCCCGTTGCCGAGCAGCTTATCGGAAAGCAGCTCACGGCACTCGTAAACGGACTGCTAAGTAGTGACCTCGCGGGACAGCTTTTTGATAGAGTGGCGCACCGAACCTATGCATACTTAACCTCATCGAATCGACAGGACGTGGCGATAGACCTTACGTCTATTAAAGATCCACTGGCATCACTCGTTGAAATTCTTGAGCGAACGGGGCGTGAGGTGAGATTTGATCCATCGAACATTCCTGACACCATTACATTGGTTGATTCTGAATCACTTCCAGACATTAGCAGCTATATTCGTACCATGCTCTTTGCAAGCGGTATCCTGTGGTTCACGACTATTGTGTCGTTCGCTGCATACATCTACCTTTACCGTCACAAGCTGATACGAAGCATCTATGTGGTGGGGTGGAGCATTATCGCTATTTCAGCAGTCGCGCTCCTTACGGGTCCGTTTGTGCCGCCTGCGATTGCAAGCCTTGTGAATATGATTGAAATCCGCGGTATTGTTGAAGACCTGGCGGTTGCGTTCTTCGAGCCGTTCCGCGTGCAGCTACTCAGTAGCATCGTTATTGCCGCGCTCGTTATGCTTATTGTGAGCCTTCGCGGCTCGATTCGACTCGGGCTTTCGAAGCTCGTCCACCTCTTTAAGTAAGGCTTGTTTTGCTTGTAAATCAAAAATGCCTATGGTTAACTAGGGGGGCAATGACACAGTGGGCAAACAAACAAACCGGCTTTACTATTGTTGAACTTTTGATTGTTATTGTGGTCATTGCTATTCTTGCGGCGATTACAATCGTGGCCTATAACGGGATCCAAAACCGCACCTACGATTCGGCAATACAGACGGATTTGAACAGTTTGTCAAAACAAATCATTAGCTTTGAAGTACGAGAGGGGCGTATGCCTCAAGGGGTTACTGACCTTAATACTCTAGATATTAAGGCGACAAAGTCGGCGTATGGTATCGGCATGCTGAGCGGAGGGTCGTACTACAATTTGGTGTATTGTTGGGCAAATACGACCAACCCAAGTAAATTTTCATTGGTTGCTCAATCGAAATCGGGCAAGGTATTTGAGTACGTTGATGGAAGAGTAAGGGAGGCCGGGTACGGTTATTCGGGCGGTAGTATGGCTATTTGTCAGAATTCGGGTGTTGTACTCGTGGACGGAAATGCACGCGACTGGCTTTATGCGGCGAACAGCTGGCTAAGTGTCGTAAAAGGATAAATGAGCGGCACTCTTGTATACTTGCCGCTAATCTGTTAAAATAGCGTAGATATGGTACAAGTAACACGTAAAGACGAACGCGAAGCAAACGAAAACATCATTCGTCGCTTCAACCGAAAGGTGCTACAGAGTGGCGTTTTGGCTGAGGCCAAGGCTTCTATGCGCTTTTCAAAGGACATTAGCAAGGTTGAACGTCGCAAGAAGGCGATCATCCGTAAAGAGCGTAAGGCCGACAAGCTTGCAAAGGCTCGTCTCGGCGTTCGCTAGGACTTAACTGGTGGCACTTAAGTCACAAATTGATAACGATGTAAAAGCCGCTCTTTTGGGCGGCGATCGTTTTCGTGCTGATGTTCTTCGCGGCCTGAAGGCTGTGGTTCTTAACGAGGAAGTCGCACAAAACAAGCGCGACGAAGGCCTCGACGATGCAACGATCGAACAGCTGATTGCTAAAGAGGTAAAAAAGCGTCTCGACAGCGTGCAGCAGTATACTGCAGCGGCTCGTCCGGAACTTGCCGAAACAGAAGCAGCTGAAGCGAAAATTTTAGAAGAATATCTTCCAGAGCAACTTTCAGAAGAAGATATTAAAGTTGCAATCGATGACACTATTGGTGAGCTCGGTGTTTCTGGCCCGCAAGCAATGGGGCAGGTCATTGGCGCGGTAAAGGGCAAGCTCGGCAACACGGCCGACGGCGGAACTATCGCCCGACTTGTCAAAGAAGCGCTGAACTAAACGGCGCTTTTTATATAAAATAAAGATGAACAGGGTATCATAAAGACATGATTATATTTTTCGGTCCAGCAGGTGCTGGTAAAAGTATGCAGGGGCAGGTGTTGGCTGCTCGTAAAGATTGGCGCTGGCTCAGCGCTGGTCAGTTGCTTCGCGACACTCGCGATCCTCAGTTGGTAGAAATTATGCAACGTGGCGACCTTGTGCCACATTCAGCTATTACCCAAATTATGGGCGACGCCATTAAAAAAGCTGGCGACATTGACCGCGTGATTCTTGATGGCTTTCCGCGCGAAGTCGAGCAAGCAAAATGGCTCATCGATAGCCAACCAGAGCACGGCCGTGCTATCGACCTTGTTGTGGTGCTTGAGGTGCCGCGCGAAGAACTCATGAAGCGCCTTGGTGTGCGTGGTCGCGTCGACGACACCCCAGAGGCCATCGACCACCGTTTGGCGATTTACCGACAAGAAATGTATCCAATTTTGGCACTGTTTGCTGATAACCACATTCCTGTGGTGCATATTGACGGTGTTGGCTCGGTAGGCGAAATTCACGATCGCATTCACGACGAACTCGAAAGTCGGGGAGTGATTGCGTAATGCAAAAAGCGAAAACCGAAGCTGAAATTCAAGCAATGCGCGAAGGCGGAAAAATCCTCGCGCAAATTTTTGAAGGCCTGAAGCAACGGGTGAAGCCGGGTGTTTCTGAAAAGGAGCTCGATGCCTGGGTGGACGCAGAAATTAAGGCGCGCGGCGCGGTTGCGACGTATAAAACCGACGAGGTAAAGTTCCCGGCGGCGATTTGTATTTCTACCAATGATCAAATCGTGCACGGCATCCCAACCGATTACGTGCTCCAAGAGGGTGATGTGGTTGGGTTTGACCTCGTTATTGCCTACAAGGGTATGAAGACCGACAGCGCCTTTACGATGGTCGTTGGTACGGCGAATGGTGCGCAAAAACACCTTATTAAAGCCACCGAGCAAAGTTTGTATGCAGGTATTGATGCCATTAAGGGCCCGGTTCGTATTGGTGACATTAGCGCGGCAATCGAGAAGGTTCTCAAAGACGCAAAACTTGGTATTATTCGCGAACTTGTCGGTCACGGAGTAGGGCATGAAATGCACGAAGCACCAGAAATTCCTAACTATGGCCGAAAAGGTGCGGGTGGTCTTTTGACCCCTGGCGATACCATTGCAATCGAACCAATGGCAACGCTTGGCGGTGAAAAAATTACCGTCGATGCCGATGGCTGGACGATTAACACATGGGACGGAAGTCTCGCTGCTCACTTTGAGCACACAGTACTTATTACTGAGGATGGGGCGGAGATTCTGACGGCGCTCTGATGACCTCTCAGGCGGAACGTGAACTATTAGAGCGATACGCGGCGGTGAAAGTACCGGCGCAGCTTAAAACGGGTGAGCTCGATGCGGATCCTATTGTGACACGAGAGTGTAACGACTTTATCGCATCGGTTGCCGATTCACTCCAGCTTGGAAACGCCACGTCATTCTTACTTGATGTAATGGTGAGCCCCTTATTGCCTGCCGGGGAGGAGCATCTTCCGCCAGAGCAGCGCCATACGATGACAGACGATTACCTTACGCGTATTCGTTTATTAGGCGTGCAGACGCTTGCAACTATTGAAAAGAATCGCACGGATTACAATTATTTGGTTGTGCAATTTGCAAAACACGATCTTGGTGAACGGGCGATTCAAACTATATTGCGGTATACGCGGGAAGATTACGAGTTATGAGAATAGAACGTCAATTAGAGGCAAGGCTGCTCGATGAGGTCTACGGTCCTGTGGTGTTTGAAGAGGGGTCGGGTAATATTGAGGCAACCATTCTCCAGCGCACGGAACGATTTTTCTCACGGATAAAGAGAGAGGTGAGTATAAACCACCTCGCAAATGTATCTGCAGAGGCGGCTGGGGGTTGGACGGAGGAAATCGATATCGTAGCCCTAGGGCAGCCTGGTCAAAAGCCAATGCGCCTGATTACCGAACTTCGGTACTATGAAGATACCGTAGTCGCATCAGTGGTTCAGGATCATCGAGATGATGGTTCAATCGCCGTATCGTTTAATCACCACGTCCCAAGTAATGCGCAGCGTAAAGCTATGTTCCAGGGTATTGAACCCGTGGATACAATTATTACGCAGGATTCGTTCTAGCACTTGTCGAAGACGTACCACAAGCGGTATACTTAGGCCTATGCAAGAGTCGTCTTCATATGCTGTCGGTCTCGATATAGGAACAACCAAGGTGCGCGCCGTTGTGGCGCATGTTGATAGTTCGACCGGGGTACCTACGATTGTAGGTATTGGGCAAGCAGCAAATACCGGTATGCGCAAAGGGGTGGTAGTTAATCTTCAGGGCCCTGGCCACGCTATTGATGAAGCGCTCGGTGAAGCCGAGCGTATGAGTGGCTACCAGGTTCATGGTGCTACCGTGAGCGTTAACGGCTCTCATATTCTTACCACTCATGCCGATGGTATGGTGGCGGTTGGTGGTGCAGATCACGAAATTGGTCGCGATGACCTCGATCGAATAAAAGATGTCGCCACACTTGGTAAGGTGCCAGCGAACCGCGACATTCTTGACGTTGTGGCGCACGCCTACAAGCTTGATGGGCAAGATAACATCAAGGACCCGCTCGGTATGACCGGGACACGCCTTGAAATCGATGCGCATGTTATTTCTGCACTCACCCCATACCTGGTCAATGTCGAAAAGGCAGCTGAATCTGCGCAGGTAGAGCCACATAACATTGTTCCAACTGCGATGGCAGCATCGCGTGCCGTCTTAAGTGAACAACAGCTTGAAAACGGTGTTGCCGTTATTGACTTTGGTGGCTCAACCACTAGTGTCGCTGTCTATGAAGAAGGCGACCTTCAATATGTTGGCGTTGTCCCTATTGGCGGTAGTAGCATTACCAACGACCTCGCTATTGGCCTAAAGACCGACCCTGAAATTGCCGAAGAGGTAAAGGTGAAGCACGGTTGTGCTTTGAGCCACAGCGAAAGCGCCGGTGTAAGTGTAAAGCACGAAGGTGAAATCCACACCTTTAAGACGGATGAAATTAATGAAATTGTTGAAGCACGTCTTGAGGAAATTTTCGAAGGTATTCAGCTGCACCTCAAAAAAGCCGGCCGAGCGGGGAAGCTCCCTGCAGGCGTTGTATTGGTAGGTGGAGGTGCAAAGCTTAAGCACATGGCCGACTATGCAAAAGAAACCCTTGGTCTGGCGGCACGTCTTGGCCAACCATCTGGCTTTGGCGGTGTAGCGGACGACATTGATAAGTCTGAATTCGCAACCGCGATTGGCCTCATGCTCATCGACTCTGACAATGCACACCACGACAAGCCCCGCGGCGGCAAGCTTAAAGCTCCTTCAGCTAAAGATGTAAAGGGTGGTGTCTCGAAGATTTTCGGCTGGTTTAAACCGTAAAACTTCCATTTCGAACAAGTAAATTACCCCCGCCTTGGTGGTTAAAACTATTGTTCGAACACATGGTATTGCACCCTAGCTCCTCGTGGTATACTAGGAACAAAGGGTAATTTAGGAAAATATATCTAGGAGAGACAGGCATGCCTGAAGTAAAACCGAGCGACATCCAAACCTTCGCAAGCATTAAAGTTGTTGGTGTTGGTGGTGCGGGTGGCTCAGCAGTAAACCGTATGAAAGAAGCTGGCCTCGCGGGCGTCCAGTTCATTGCAATGAACACCGACGCACAGGCACTTCATAACAGTAAAGCTGATATCAAAATTCACCTCGGACACAGTACAACTGGTGGTCTTGGTGCTGGTGCCGATCCGTCAAAGGGTGAGGCGGCCGCTAATGAGTCACGCGATGACATTCGCCAATCACTCGAAGGTGCCGACATGGTCTTCGTTACTATTGGTGCTGGTGGTGGTACCGGTTCAGGTGCTGGCTACGTAGTTGCCGAAGTAGCTCGCGAGATGGGTATCCTGGTTGTCGGTGTTGCCACGAAGCCATTTAGCTTCGAAGGTGAAAAGCGTCGCCAAAACGCTGACTGGGCAATTGGGCAGCTTCGCCGTCACGTTGACACACTCATTACCATTCCTAACGATCGTCTTCTCCAGACTATCGACCGACGCACCCCACTTCTCGAAACCTTTAAGATCGCCGACGACGTCCTTCGCCAAGGTGTTCAGGGTATCTCTGAGCTCATTACCGAGCACGGACTCATTAACCTCGACTTTGCCGACGTAAAGGCAATCATGAGCAATGCTGGTTCGGCCCTTATGGGTATCGGCCGCGCAAACGGCGACAACCGTGCGGCACTTGCTGCACAACAAGCTATCGAATCACCACTTATCGAAGTTTCAATCGACGGTGCACGGGGCGTTCTCTTCAACGTCACCGGTGGCTACGACATGAGTATGTCGGAAATCCAGGAAGCTGCTGAAATCATCACCAGCGCTGTGTCTCCAGACGCTAACATCATCTTCGGTGCAACCTTGAAGCCTGAAATCGAAGACGAATTGGTTATTACTGTTATTGCAACTGGCTTTGACTCTGCGTACTACCAAGACGAAGAGCCGGCAACCGAACAAGCCGACCCTGCAATTGCTGAAAAAATCAGCGCTGCGATCGACGACACTGAAGTCAAAGACATCGACATGAACCTTGATCACACCGAAGCCGCGGCTATCTTCAACGAAGAGCCAAGCGAAAACATGTGGAACCAAGCAGTAGAAGAAGACGACGAATCTGACACGCCAGCCTTCCTTCGTCGCCGCAAGAAAAACAAGAAAAACGACAAGAAAGACGAGGAATAATCCTTTATGGCAAAGATCGTAATTGGCGACAGCCGTGTTATTGAATCACGTGAAGTGAGCGACGGGGTGACGATTCGTCGTCGTCGCGAAGCCCCAGATGGCACACGGTTTACCACCTATGAGCGTATCGAAAAGCCAAACCTCGCCATTGTAAAGAAGAACGGTGCGCGCGAACTCTACGACCGCGACAAGCTCGCCACCGCTATTAAGCGTTCAGTAGGGAAGTTCTTTACCTCTGAAGTAGAAGTCGAAGAAATGATCGACGTCATTGAAGACGGCCTTTACGACCTTGGTGAAAGCGAAATCACCAGCCAACAAATCGGTGATAAGGTGCTCGACGAACTTGCAGAGCGCAATGAAGTTGCCTATGTTCGTTTCGCCAGTGTTTACCAAGAGTTTAAAACTCTTGACGACTTCGTGAAGATTCTCGAAGTGCGCCGTGAACAAAAGCAGGCGAAAAGGGCAGCCTAGTTCGCTATGCGCGTAGTGGTGGTGTACAAACAAGCAACGGATTACGCCCGTCGGGTCGATGACTTCATGGGTGATTTTAAGCGCCAAACTGGCCGCGACCTCGAAACACTCGACCCCGATACACGTGATGGAAGTGGGTTCTGCAGGGCGTATGATATTGTTGAGTACCCAACCCTCATCGCGCTTTCCGACGACGGCCAAGTCCAAAACACCTGGAGGGGCCTTCCGCTGCCAACAATAAGTGAGGTAAGTTACTATGTCTAAAGTTAAAGACCTGATTGCATATTTCCGACACGACGACAAGAAGATCCGCGACAACCGCTGGATTTTCGCCAGTATGCTGATTGGTGCGTTGCTTAGCCTCCTTGCGGCCTTTGTGCTGTCGGTTGAGTCGTTTCACCTCGCAAAAAACCCTGATGCTGAGCTAAGTTGTAGCGTGAATGTGGTGATTAACTGTGCCACGGTTGCAAAACATCCATCGGCTGAAATGCTCGGCTTCCCAAATAGCTTCTTCGGCCTTATGGCTGAGCCAGTTGTGATTACCGTCGCCATTGCCGGTCTTGCAGGCATTGCATTCCCGCGCCGCTTTATGTTCTGGGCGCAGATTGGCTATACGGCAGGCCTTGCATACGCGCTGTATCTGTTTGGTATCAGCATGCTCGTGATTGGTGCCCTCTGTCCATGGTGTTTGCTTGTCACCGTGACGACGTTGTTTGTATGGTTCTCGATTACTCGCTACAACATTAGAGAGAACAATCTGTACCTTCCGAAGAAATGGCAAAAAGCCGCCCACGCGTTTATTGAAAAAGACTACGACAAGCTCGCACTCGGTATTATTGTTGCGGTACTGATCGCTTGGATCTTCTTAAAGTACGGCGCCGACCTGTTCGCTGCCTAAGGCTTCTATGAAAAAGAACGCCTTTTATGAAAAAACCCACAAAAGGCTCAAAAAGTACGGTGTTTTCTCTGAGGAAACACTCGAGTTCGTTGCCCGGAACATGCAGCAGCAAACGGAGTTTGCTACCTACCAGGCATTCTTTAAAGCCGTTGGGGCTCCACTGCAGCCAACCTTATTTATGAATGACCGCGGGCAGGGCGTACCACTTGTCGATATAGATGCCCGTGAGAAGCAACAGGGTGTCCTAGTGGCATACCTACCTATGGGTAACTCGCTCGACCCAAACCAGCTGTATCAAGTCGCAACACTCGCACATGCATTTCCAAACTATAGGGTGATTGCGTTCGGCAACCCGAGCGGGAAGCAGTATGCCTACCGCGAACAGAATTTATCGGTGAAAGATTGGTTTCAAGTTGCCTTTACGAAGAGCCGACGGGCCGCGGTAAGCGCAGAGCTTGATTATCTTCACTCGCAAGGAATAAAACACGCCTATCATGTGGGGTATTCGTTTGGTGCCTTGAAGGCGCTGCTGGCGGGCCAGTACGCACCGACCGACTCGATTCGTAAGCTTATTCTGGTTGACCCAGTGGCTCATTCGCGTGGACTGGTGCAGCTGGTTGGCGATTTTAAGCGCACGTTCACGCCGTTAGGTGACTACGTGAATCGTACTGAGCTACAGACCTTTTTTGAAGCCCGGAAGGTGGCGGCAAAACAAGCCGAACACTCGAACGCACTGTTTCGCCCCGTGAATATCGCGATCGCCCTTATGTTGGCACGCGCTGATTTTATTTCACTGCTTCAAGAAGTGTTACAGCGAAATACGAGTCTTGAAACGGCTGTTGCGTGGGGGAATAAGAGTGAGCTTGGCAATGACGCGCACATGAAAGCAAGTCTTCACAGGCTCGCTTATGAAACCGCATCTGGGAGGGTACGTCCAATTCGCCTCGAAGGTGATACGCATGCTTTTGCAAACGACCTTGCGCTCTATACGGCTATCGTGCACGATGCACTTATGGCTAGTCAAGACAGTAGAATACGCCAGAAGGCAGCGTCACCGAAACGGTAAAGTGCCGCTTTGAAGTGGCCTCTTCAACTGCAGTATTGCCGTCGGTACACTGCGTATAGGTTTGAAAATGAAAAGCTGTCTTTGTATCGACATTGGCCCCTGTTTCAACTGAGTAAGGCGTGCCGGACACCGGGTTCGTAAGGTTTACCTCGGTCAGATAGGCCTTTTTGAAGTTCTCAAACGTGGTGCCGGCCGTAGGGAAGGCGCCGCGATTATTGGCTGCATACATATTTAATGCAGTGACAATGCTGGCCGTAGAATTTTTCACCTGAGCATCGTTTCGGAGCGTCGTAGAGAGGCTTTGTTCGTTTGGATTTTCAGAGCTGACGCTTGTGTTGGGGTCGGTTGCAGGCAATTGATCAGCAGACGCAGGGGTGTCTGAAGCCTGACCAGCCGGTTCGGTTGTACTCGTTTGTTGCGTTGATTCTGACGACACCTTGGGATTCAGTGTTGAGAGTGCAAAAATAGTTGCCACGCTACTGACAGAGAAAATAAGAATTGCGCCCCCCACATAGGCAATCTTTTTAACCATAACCTTTAGTATAACGAAGCAGGCTGGCAACAACAAGCGCGCTTGTCAGGCGCCACCTCTTGAGGTAGAATAGCAGTAGAAACGATTGAGCGGTTATCAGCCGCGAGTTTCGGGAAGAACGGTTCGCCTCCAGTTGCGAGGGCCGACGAACTCACTAGACCCCGACGCGATTCCGGCGTTACAGCGAATCAACGAAGTGCTGAAAGTTTATCCTTTCGGAAATCGGATGGTACCACCCGTGAAAACGGGCTCCGATGACCGGAAGTTTTTTGTTTTTATTAAAGGAGACGCCATGTCTGAGCGCAACACCCGCCCCGCTTTTATCCTTGAAGAAATGACCGTCGATACTATCGACGAGGCGACGCTTTCGCGTAAGCAATCATGGATCGATACGTATGTGAATGAGGAGCTGGGGGTTACGAAAGAGTGGATTGAAGCGTATTTTGTTGACAAGCTTGCTGTCGATGCATTGCAGGCGCGCAAAGAGCGATTCCTAAAAGGGAAAAGCGAAGGAACCTTTAATGCTTGGGTGGCGCGGAGTGAAGAGGGTGTGGTGATTGGATCAACGACATTCTTTACGAAACCGGACGGCACGCAGGAACTCGCATCAATTTACGTTGACAAAGCATGGCACGGTTTGGGTGTGGGTGCGCAGCTGATGCAAAAGGCAATACACTGGTTTGACCCATCCAAACCAATAGAGCTCGGTGTGGTGTCCTATAACGACAGGGCGCAGGCCTTTTACAGAAAATGGGGCTTTGAAGAAATCCCAGGCAGCGAAGAAAAGTTTGCCGACTTACTCCCAGAAATACGCATGATACGAAAACCAAATAATGAGCAGGAAGGAACGAAATAATGGTGCAATTTAAATCAGGCAGTCGCCGCCGCGCAATCGAATACGAAAAAGATCTTGTTCAACAATGGAAAGCGAATAAGACTTTCGAGAAGTCGATTGAACTGCGTTCAAAAGAAAATGCGTATGTATTTTACGACGGCCCTCCGTTTATTTCCGGTGTGCCGCACCACGGAACACTCCTGAGTTCGATTGTGAAAGACGCCGTGCCGCGCTATCAAACCATGAAAGGCAAGCGTGTCGAACGCGTCTGGGGCTGGGACTGTCATGGCCTCCCGGCAGAACGCTTTACCGAAAAGAAGCTTGGTATTAACTCTCGCCAAGAAGTCATCGAATACGGCATCGAAAAGTACATTACCGCAACCCGTGAAAACATGGTGCAAACCAGTAACCTTTGGGAAGACACCATCGACCGCATTGGCCGCTGGGTCGACTTTAAGGGCGCCTACAAAACCATGGACAAAGACTACATGGAATCTATTTGGTGGGCCTTTAAAACCCTCTACGAAAAGGGCAAAATTTACGAAGGCGAAAAAGTACTCATGTACTGTACGCTCGATGCAACGCCACTTTCAAAAGCCGAAGTTACTATGGACGCCGGTGCGTACCAAGACGTCACCGACCCAAGCGTGTATGTGAAGTTTAAGTTCACAACCGATGACAAAAAAGACCACGAAACCGAAGGCCGCTCAACATATCTGCTCGCTTGGACAACCACACCGTGGACACTGCCCGCAAATACCGCACTGGCTATTAACCCAGCTATTAAATACGTGCAGGTTGAATACGAAGGTGAGTTCTACATCCTTGCCGAAGAACTCGTGGCGAAGGTATTTACCGACGAAAAGCACCAGTCACTTCCACACCGTGTGATTCGCCAGATCTCCTCATCGGAACTCTTAGGTCGTTCATACGAACCGCTCTTTGAGGATCACGACGAAAAGAATGCACATAAAATTTGGGCTGCCGAATACGTCACCACCGAATCTGGTACCGGTATCGTGCATATCGCCCCAGCCTATGGTGAAGAAGACTTCGCACTGGCGCGTACTGAAAAAATTCCTGTGGTACATGTCCTCGACGAAAACGGTGAATACACCGAAACCGAATGGAAGGGTGAGAATGTTTGGGAAATTAACAAGACCGTCGCCAAGACTCTTCACGAACGCGGCGTAGTACTTAAAATTGATTATATCCGCCACTCGTACCCGCACTGTCACCGCTGTGGCACGAAGCTCATGTACCGCGCGCACCCAAGCTGGTTTATGGACATCGAAAGCCAACGTGATCAAATGCTCCACCAAAACGGTGACATTGAATGGTTCCCAAGCCACGTGAAGCACGGCCGCTTTGCAAAAACCATCGAGCAAGCACCCGACTGGAACATTTCTCGCGACCGTTTTTGGGCAACGGCGATGCCTGTTTGGAAGTCTGAATCAGGCAAGGTGAAGGTTGTCGGAAGCTACGCCGAGCTAAAAGAACTCAGTGGGGTAGAGCTCGAAGATTACCACCGCCCATGGATCGACGACGTGAAGTTCACCATCGACGGCGAAGAATACACCCGCATCGACAAGGTGATGGACAGCTGGTTCGAAGCCGGCAGCATGCCATTCGCGCAGTTCCACTATCCATTCGAAAACAAAGAGAAGTTCGAAGCGAATTTCCCGGGTGATTTCATCGTTGAGTACATCGGCCAAGTTCGCGCCTGGTTCTACTACATGCACGCCATGAGCGTCGCACTGTTTGGTGAAAACTCATTTAAGAATGTTGTGGTAACCGGAAATGTTGCCGGAAACGATGGCCGCAAGATGAGTAAGAGCTACGGCAATTACACCGACCCGAACGAGCTGATGGACAAGTTTAGCGCTGACTCACTTCGTTTCTTGCTGCTTTCAAGCCCGCTGCTGAACGGTGAAGACTTCGCCCTTCAAGACAAAGAAGTGGGGGACGTCGCCCGCAAGCTCAGCATGGTCTGGAACATGTACGACTTCTTTACGATGTACGCGGAAGTTGACGGCTGGGAATTCAACGGTGAACTCGTTGATCCGTCTGACGAAGTCACCAACCCGCTCGACCAGTGGATCATTAGCCGCATTCACCAGCTCATTCAAGAAGTTGAGCACCACATGGATGCCTACGATATTCCAAATGCCACCGCACCAATTCTGCCGTTCCTCGATGACGCCTCAAACTGGTACGTGCGCCGCTCACGCCGCCGTTTCTGGAAGTCTGAAGACGACACCGATAAGAACCACGCCTACAAGACCCTTCACTACGTGTTGGTTCGCTTGAGCCAAGCACTGGCGCCATTCGTGCCATTTATGGCCGAAGAGCTGTACCAGAAGCTTACGGGTGGAGAGAGTGTGCACCTGACTGATTGGCCGAAGGTTGGTCATGCGAATGAACTCGTGCTCGACCGTATGGCGCAGACTCGCACCATTATTGAGCAAGGGCTTGGCCTTCGTATGCAAAAGAGCGACACTGAAGCGCAAATTAAGGTGCGCCAACCGCTTTCTAAGCTGACATACGGTGGCGAGATGCTCGACGGGTTCTACGAATCAATTATTGCTGAAGAAGTGAATGTAAAAGAAGTTGCGCATGGTGACTTTGAGTTTGTACAACTCGACAAAACCATCACCCCAGAACTCCAACGCGAAGGCTTTGCCCGTGAGGTGATTCGTCACGTGCAGGCGGCGCGTAAGGCTGCGGGGCTCAACGTTGATGACCGCATTACCTTGAGTCTCAAGACGAGTGAAGCAGAGCTCCAAAAGGCAATTTCTGAATACAACGACTTAATTGCATCAGAAACACTCGCGGCATCAGTTGTGGGTGAGGCGGTATATGCCTACGAAACCGATGCCTGGATTGAAGGCCTTGACCTTCATATCTCGCTTGAAAAAGCCTAATCTTTAGAAAAAGTGAAAGACCCTCCGAGTCTTCCACGTCAACCACGAGCCAAAAGGCAAGGGGATGCGGAAGACCGAAGGGTCTAGGTGGTGATGATCTCGAACTCGATTCGTCCGTTGGTGTCGTCGTGAAGCACGATCTGGAACCAACGTCCGTACTGGTCGAGCACGTCTGCATACACCGGTATGTCGTCCATGTGCAACTTCTGCACGCGAACTTCGAAGTGGTGCTGCTCGGGGGTGACCGAAGGGTCGTCGGATGACGCCGCTTCGAACACAGCAGGATCTCCAGTAATCGACTTCACCAGTCGACCGAGGAGTTCATGCTTCGTCGCATCGATAACCGTGAAGGTCATCACTCCGCCGCTCATCATCTCTCCTCTCTGATTTCAAGACGATTGGGCAATATCTATAATACCACAAAATATAAATTTTGTAAATAGCTTATGGTAGTATATTACGATTGCGCAATGGCGCGGATATCACTCACCAAAAGAGGGGCGCGATTCTTTGCAATTGAGAAGGGAATACACAGTGCGTCTTCTGCGGTACCGTGCATGCCGGTAAAGTGTTTGGTGCCAAGGTGAGTGGCCACCGCATGTGCGGTAGGGTCTTTTTCAAGAGTGCGATCAACGGCGTTGCGACTTGATTTGATGTCGATAGGGATGCGCTTGCCGTCGAGATAGACGATCATGTCGATGCCGCGTGCGTCTTCTTCGATGCTAATATTGTAGTCATATTCGATACCGGCAGCGGAGAGCATTGTTTCGACGGCAATTTCGTGACGCATGGCATTAATACGCTGGTTGAGCTCGTAAAGCGCCGCGCTTGGTTTCGGGGTATCTTCGATATATTTAAAAGATTCAGGGTGGAGGGCGTTGTGGGGTGCAAAGACCGCGGTGTGAGCACGGGTGAGGGCAGTCGACAGTTCGCCGATTGTGGTGTTTGGACCTTCGTTAATAAGTGCTTTAAGGTTGTGATTGAATGGGATGAGATAGGACCGTTTAAGCTCCTTGATTCGCTCTGATTCCTCTTCGGTGAGCGAGCGCTCTGCACGAGTGTCCTCTAGGGTGCTTAACTCATGCTGCGCTTCGATACACGTACCAAGCCCTGCGGTGACGGTAAGCAGGGCAGAGTCGAAGTTGTTAAAGCCATTGTCAGGACTATCGACAATAGACTCGACGGCGCCGGTAAATGCGTCAGTGTGAGCGACTTTTTGAGAACGGAGGGTGCGGTACTCTTCGGAGCGAGCGACGTGGTTTACAAGGGTGACGAGGCGATTCGTCAGGACGTTTTCTTTTTCAGGAGTGCCGCCGCGAGTTTCAGGGCTATATGTTTGGGTACGAGTTGTGTTTGTTTGTGGTGTCATGAATTAATATGTACATTAGCATAAAAAGTATGAAAAGTCAATGCAGCACCAGAGATGCTGCATTAGGTTAGAAGTTTCGGTGCGGATTAAGTCTTAATCTCAACACCACCAAGCGCTGCCGTACCAGTGAGTACGAGCACCGGACCCTTGTGGTCGTCATTGCCTTCAGATTTGTTCTCAACGCCACCGGCAATAGGGGCTACTTTTGACACGACTTTCCAGTCACGAGGAACTTTTAGCTCGACGCCGCCACAAACAGTAAAGATATCAAGAACAGCTTCTTTTTCAATTTTAGCGTCGCGGAGGTCAAGTGATGCGCCGCCAAAAATAGCGGTGACGCGACCACCTTGGTAGTTAGCCGATTTGTTCTTTGATTCGCTTCCGCTGAAGATAACAGAAATGTCGTCAACGTTGTTTGATCCCGACTTAATAGCAGGGCGGTTTTGGACATGAAGGAGCACGGTGAGGCCTGCTGCAATAAGGCCGATCGGTACGATCAGGCTAAAGAAATTGAAGTCGAGAATACCTGCAGACTTGAGCTGCAGAAGTACGCCAACGAGAATGATGGCGATTCCCCAGATGTAGTTGCGGCGGAAGTCGCCAAGTAGCACGAAGAGTCCGGCTACAATAACGAGCAGTGGCCACCAGCCACTAAACCAGTCCCAAAAAGGGAATATATTAAGAGCGCCCAGGAGTGCGCCCACGCCAATGGCGAGAATGATAAGTCCTGTGATGATTCGTGTAGTAGTTTGTTTCATAGCCCAAGTGTAGCATGAGCGCGAAATGGGCAGGGGATTGACTTTTAAAGCTGTTTATGCTTAAATATATACATAACTAAATTAAAACAAACAGTAGTTTAAAAATATGTCAGTATTCCAATACCTTCAATTGCAACCAATTGACCCGCAAGATGACGGGACCATTAGCGAACTCGATCAATACGAGGAAGACGAAGTTATCGACCTTTCGGGCGACGAAGACGGCGGCACGCTTCTTCATAAATGGGAAGAAATTACCGAAAGCCTGCATAGCAAATAATGCTATACTTTATATAATGTTTACGCTTTCCGATGAAGAATTTGACGCACTGATTACTCGTGCGATGGACGAGCTTCCTCAACAATATATAGAGGGACTTAATAATGTCGTTATTACGTATGCCGATGAGCCAGATGAATTCCAGGCCGAAAAATCACACCTTGATGGCCACCATATTCTGCTCGGACTGTACGAGGGGATTCCATTAACTCAGCGTGGATCTGGCTTTAGTGGCATGCTCCCTGACAAAATTACGTTGTTTAAAAACGCACTTCTTACCGTTGCCGGTGGTAATGCCGAGCAACTTTTCGAAGAAGTGAAGCGTACACTATGGCATGAAATGGCCCACTATTACGGGTTAAGCCACGCGGATATGGACCGCATCATGACCCGCGAAGAACAATCGTAGCCTTTTTGCCCATGGTACAATGGGTATATACGCAAAACATAAGTGTCAATGTGGGGAGGGCACCAAACTATGCGGATACTGCGAGCGCTACAACCGATGACAAAAGTGACAGTTGTCTTCGTTCTGGCCCTTACAACCGCTACAACCCTCATTATTGCTACACCTCGGCCTGCTCAGGCGGAGGGATTTTTATTAGATACGGTCCGTTGTTTGGTGCGAACAGTACTTGTAGCTGGGTGTCCTGCGGAGCCTACATCCGCACCAGCACCCGCTTCGTCGAGCCAGCCAACGACACAAGAGGCAGCTCCTGCATCGGGCGGATCTTCGACTGGTACGCCGCAGGCGCACACTAAAAGGTCATACGCACCCGTAGAGACAGCACCAATAACGGCGCCAGATACATCGGTTGAGGCGTATCCGACACTTCAAGAAGTAGCAAGGCCGGGGAGTGGCGACCGGATGACGGAGGCCGAATACATCGCCTATTTCAATGCGCATAGTCCATACGCCGTGCAAGGCGCACAGCATGCTGCCAGTGGTGAAGCCGGGCTTGTGCAGGCGGGGCCAGAAGGTTGGAAGCTGTTTGGCGTGGCTTGGTATTGGTGGGGCATCGCCGCTGCGTTTATTTTTGCTTTATTTCTCTCTGTTAAACACGGAATTCTCAGGAGGAATTCAGTCTTGTCAGAATAGGGGTAAAGTGGTAGAGTTAAGAAAAATACAAAAGTTGAGATTTGTATTAACAATTAATGCGAGGTAAAAGACGACCACAAATCGTGGGACGGGTTGTCTTTTGACTAAGGAGAGTTCCATGAAATTAATGACGCAGGCCCAAGAACTTGGGAAAAAGATTACATTAGTTACGGCTGCTTTTGTTTTGGCAGTGAGTACTTTGACGGCAAGTGTGCCGTTTATTTTGGCTCAGAGCGTAAGTGCTATCCCTGGACCGGAAATAGTATATAATGCGCTTCCAAGCGTAGTCCCACCGACAAATTACCCAAGCTACGGCATGCAGGCACACTCAATTAATGAGTATGGCGACCATGTAGTTCTTGGCGGTTCAAACCGAGTTCTTAACACGGTGACCTTCACTATGTCTAACTGGGCGAAGCACTCTAGCTATGCCTTGCACCCAATTTATGGTGCCAACAGCGCAACTTGGACACACCCAATTACTGTCAATGTGTACGACAAGAACCTTAACCTCTTGGCCACAAAGGAGCAATCAGTCAGTATTCCTTGGCGCCCAGAGAGTAACCCTGACTGTGGCAACACCAGCAACGGTAAGGGATGGAAGGTAGGGGATACTTGTTACGATGTCAGCGGGCTTGCATTTAACGCAACCTTCGACCTCAGCGCCTCTAAGGCGGTTCTCCCATCAGAGGTAATTGTTGCGCTCGAGTACGACACGCGAACCCGCGGCGACAGCCCGCGTGGCGTTGCCGGCCCGTACGACTCTCTCAACTTTACCTTCCCTGCAAATCAGCCTGTTTCAGTCGGAAGTGACTTCAACACACTTACTTCGTATGCAGACGCGAGCTGGAATGCGGGATATGGTACGCTTGCTGAATTTGAAACAAACGCATCACATGGAACACAGGCGCTTCAAATAACAGCGCTACCGGTTGATACAAGCTCAACAAATTTTGTTAACGATCCTAAGTATGTACGCGCAAACACTGCGGGTGATCTTACTGCGCAGCTTGTCACTCCTGACTCAACAGATGATGTACGATTCTTTATCAACGGTGATACAAGTAATCCACTCAGTGGTGCCAACGTTGGTGGTGCGGGTGCGACAACAAGCTGGTGGCGACTCTATACTCCGCTTGCACCTGGTGCATATGAAATTTCGGCGGAGATTAAAGCAGGGGATGTTTGGTATGACGTTGCTGATGTAACGACGACTTACTCACTTGATACTCCAACAGCTTCATACGTGAGCCCATCATCTGGCAGTAATACATTCCGTCCTTCAGATAACCCAGTTCGGGTGAAGGCAGAGGACCAATTCGAACAGTTTAGTAAGATGCGCGTGACAATTAGCGGCGTTACGTACGAAGTACTTCGCGCCGATTGTGACCTTCGTGCTGCTGGAAACTATGTTCTCTGTGATGTCGATAAGGCATCGAACTGGACGGGCCTCGCAAGCGGCACCTACACTGCAACGACATCTGTCTACACCAAGGCAAACAACCGTCTTGATAACCTCGTAAGTAGCTCGTTCACTATTGATAGCACAGCCCCTGTAAATATTAATTTCGTTGCTCCAACTGGTGTTATTCCTGGTGAGTTTACGCTAAAGGCGTCTGCCGAAGACCCAGAAAGCGGTGTAGAAAGTGTGAACTTCTATATTACAGAGCCTCGTATTGACGGCGCTTGTACTGGTAATGGCACTAAGCTCTTCGAGCAACGTGTAAACACCGCTGCAGCGGGCTTCTATACCGTAAACGTTGATGTTACTTTGAACGGTGAGTACTGTTTGAATGCTGTTGCGCGCAACAATGCACAGGGCAACGGTGAGATTGCTCGCCAAAAGGTGGTTATTGACTCACTGGCTCCAACAGTTGCAATTACCAGTCCAACTGGAAGCCTGTTCAACACTGACGTTCCACTGCGCATTACCGCAAATGATGACCACCTCCGCCACTATTTCCTTGAAATCAAGCGTAACGGTTCGATTGTAAATATTCCTGGCGTAACGGGCACGCAACTAAACGGCGTAGGATTTACCGACAAACTCGTCGCAACACTTACGGAAGAAGGTTCATATCAAGTGAAGCTTGCTGCCCGTGATACTGCTGGCGGCGGATCAGCTACTGGAAACCGAAGTGCTGATGTTGTAAAGACCTTCACTATCGACAAGAGTGTTGCTAAGCCAGTTAACCTAGCATGGCTCGGTGATGGAAACACGAACGCAATTAACGGCTTTACGAATGTCCAAGAGGGCGTATTGAGCTGGAAGGCTGTTAATCCAGCTGATGTAGACCACTATGTATACAAGTTCTGGACGAACATTCCTGGGTATCAGGATGACTCAAGTAACCCATGGTTCGACAGTTTCACATACGTTGTAAAGACGAGCGATGGCGGCTTTGTACCAACCAACTTTAGCGACAAGCAGGGAACCTACTTCTTCTGCGTAGAGGCGGTTGATGCAGCTGGAAACAATTCTGGTTGTAGCGATGTGCTGCAGATAACTTTTGATAACACCGCACCAGTTGCTGTGCTCGATTCACTTCCTTCGCTACTTGTACGCGGCACTATTGAAGTAACGGGTAGCGTGACGGACAACATTGGTCTTTCGCACTACAACCTGTCGCTTTATAACGGCACCGTTGACCTTAGCGACGGCGAAGCACACGCCGGTGATCGCATCGCAACAACTGGCTGGACAACTTCAGGCCAGACCACTGTAAGTGGTGTTAATGAGTCAGTATCTCGTATGCTTGACACAACAAAACTTGCTGATGGCGTCTATCAGATCCGCCTGGGAGTGCGCGATCTTGCACAAAACCGTGGCGCTGAGTCTGTGGACTACTACAGCATTACTGTAGACAACACTCCAATCACGGTAGCAGCAGCCACTTTTGCGCGTACAGGCAACACAATTACGCCTAACGTAACAACTGGCGATGAGACTCCTGTATCACAAGCATGGACACAAACAAGTGGTCCTGTGGGGGGTGTAACCATTTCAGACCCGAACGCATTAACCCCAACCTTTACGGTGCTTCAGGACGGAACATACGAGTTTGAACTCGCTGTTACCGATGCTGCTGGTAATGCTTCGACTGGATTGTTTACCTTTGCGTACACAACCCCTACTCAGACAACGGTAACGACTACGACTACGACACAGACACAGGGCGGCGGTGATGATAGCGATAGCGACCAAAATGGCGGCTTCACGGGCCCTGCGTTTACTCCTCAGACCAATACTCCTGGCGAACTCGGTGCAAGTGACGAGGCTAACAACAACTCGGGTGTCGATGGCGCATCAACCGAGAAGAACCTCGCTCAGGCTGTGAACAACACCGACGGTAACGCCTTTGGCCTCGCATGGTACTGGTGGCTTCTCATCCTTGCGGGTGGTGCAACCGGTGCGTGGTGGCTCTTCGCGGCAATCCGCAACCGCTCAGCTGAATAGGTAAAACCTAGCAATACCATAAAGTCCTTACGCTTGTAGGGACTTTTTGCAATCTCGCCTTTGGCGACAATGCACTGCGGTGCTCGCAAACATATGCAAGCACATGTTTCACTCGTTGCCTTGTGCTATACTTAACCTAATCGTGAAAGCGAAACAAAAACAGATGAAAACGGCAGTAAAAAAGACGACTTCGAAGAAGGCGCCTATTCACGCGCGAGTGAAGGGGCATGCCAAGCACGTCTTGGTACCGCATAAGGCGAACGACTACCGTCCACACCTTATTCGGGCGCATGGCCTGATTGCTGTTTTGGTCATCGCTCTATTGGCGCAGGTGTTCTACAGCGTTTTCACTAATGGTGATCTTCGTATTTTGGGGCGCGCTTCTGATATTGAAACCGTTGAACTGCTTGCTGATACCAACGAAGCTCGCGCTGAGGCCGGGTTAGGGGAGCTTGAAATTAACGCGCAGCTCAGCGAGGCAGCCTTTAAGAAGGCGCAGAATATGTTTGCCGAGCAGTATTGGGCGCACGTGTCGCCAAGTGGCACGCAGCCATGGAAATGGTTCGCGGATGCGGGCTATAATTATAGTTTTGCCGGTGAAAACCTTGCGAAAAACTATCCAACCGCCGAAGCGACCGTGAATGCCTGGATGAATTCTCCGACGCACCGTGACAACGTATTAAAGGAAGAATATGAGGATGTTGGGTTTGCTGTGGTCGACGGCCAGCTGAACGGAGAACAGACGACGCTCGTTGTGGCGTTGTACGGGGCTCCTGTGAGTGAAGCGGCGGTACAATCGGCACTGACATCTAGTGCGAGCTTCTCGGCGCCTGGCATGACGGCGCAGAATCCACTCTCATACTTCGGATCAGCACTTGAATCGCTCAGTCCGGTCACCATTGTGGTGCTTGGCCTGCTTGCAGTGGTTGCAATCGTTGGTGTGACGGCGCATCATTACCGCGCGAAGCTTCCAAAGGCATGGAAAAAGAGCTGGCGCATTCACCACGGGTTTTATACCTTTGTCGGCATGATCACTTTAGGTGTACTGATTATCGTCGCCACCGGTGGCGGATCTATTTAAGACTGTTCAGTGTACACTGATGCAGCACCGGCGCTACCGTGTTGGCGTTCGAGCCACGAATTGTTTTCGTAGAAGTGGGTGACATCCTCTTCATATACTTCCGCATAGGTGGTGTCGATAATCGGGCCTTTTACAGAGTAGACCCAGGTTTCGCCATTGTAGGTTCCACCAACAATCTCACCAAAGCCGCCAGCTTCGTCTTGTTTAAACAGTATCCATTGGTTGGGTTTGTAAGCTGGTTCGTTCATGTCATTTAGTATACATGCTTTTGCTTGTTGTTCGGTACGCTGCGTTTGAAATTACAAAATGCCTATGGTTTACTGGGTGTAATGAAGTGGGCGCAAAAACAAACAGGGTTTACCATTGTTGAACTTTTGATCGTCATTGTTGTCATTGCGATCCTTGCGGCCATAACGATCGTGGCGTATAACGGTATTCAAAATAGGACACATGATTCTTCAGTGCGGGCTGATTTGAAGCAGTCGTATACCCGCATACAGAATTTTTATACAGAAAATGGTCGATTGCCAAGTGGGTATGCGGAAACCAATGCAGTCATGGTCACAAACAGAGCTTCTTACGGAGGTGGTGGAAATGTGCTGCTCTTATGCCGTGCCGATGACGGGCTTTTTGCCGTAGTCGGGCGTAGCCGCAGCGGCACTGGATTTGCCTACTCAAGCAGTGGCGGGGCGATTCAATTTGCGAGTTGGCCTGGCGATGGCAATGCGACGCTTTGTCCTGCGGCGAACGTGCCAACGACCGCACCTGGCTATGCCATAACGTGGATGGGCGTTAATGGTGGCTGGGAGAGTTGGTACACCCCTGGCGCTTAGGGAGCAGTGTAGGTTTACAAATGACGCCATCTCTGTTACAATTACATACTGATTGTTAAAACAATAAAGGAATTAAGAATGACAAAAGCAGTCGTTAAGATCGGTGGCAAGCAATTCGTTGTTGCCGAAAAAGAGACCCTCATGGTGGACCTCCTCCCTGAAGGAACTAAAGAGCTCACGCTTGACGCACTGTTGGTGATTGACGGCGACAAAACTACTGTCGGCGCTCCAACGGTCAAAGACGTGAAGGTAACCGCTAAGGTTGTCGAAGAGGAAATTAAGGGCGACAAGGTCCAGTACATCCGCTACAAGGCCAAGAAGCGTGTTCACAAGGTGAACGGTCACCGCCAAAAGTACTCTAAGATTGAAATTACTTCAATCAAGTAGTACGAAGAAAATCTCCTCAACAAAGAGGGGATTTTTATTTTGGAGTGATTCGGGGCTCGTGGTAGTATAAAGCTAATGAATAAGTGGGCACAAAAACAAAAAGAGCACGGATTTACTATTGTTGAGCTGTTGATTGTTGTCGTTGTAATTGCGATCCTGGCGGCTATCACGATTGTTTCGTATAACGGCATCACCGAGCAGTCGCGCCGGTCACAGTTTCTTACCGGGGTAAACACGTATATAAAAACACTGCGTGCACACGAAGCCGCGAACGGTGATTACCCGGCTGTAAACGGGTGTCTCGGTGCTAATTATCCATCGAATGCATGCTGGATGGCCGGAAGCACTCCGGCAATGTCGGTGAGCTCCTCGCTTGATGCAGCGCTTGCCCCTTTCCTGTCTGTGAAACCTACGATTGAGACAGAGCTGATGTCTATTGGTGTCTCAAATTTCACTCGGGGTGGCCTTGGCTATATATCAAACGATAGTACCTTTGGTCACAGGCTTGTCTGGTATTTTAAAGGAATAGATAAAGACTGTGGCATCTCCGGCGCAGTAAGGGTGAATGAAGGAGGGGTTGTTTCGCAGTGTAACCTCTCGCTTGATTAGACGAAACAAGAAGCGAAAGGTTTAGCCTGTTAAAAACAATAACGCTGG
>CAZMJB010000005.1:0-28119 GCA_964566735.1 uncultured Candidatus Saccharibacteria bacterium | reverse complement strand
CTATATTCTCATTCGTTACTACAGTTGACCCAAAGTTCAACGCACAGTATTTTGGTCTTTCTTGGAACCCCCACACTAAGGCTCCGATTGAGGAAGGTGAAGAGGTCACCATTAATAACCTGACGGTCTTTAAGAAAGATACGGAAAGGCGATTAAAGATCGTCAGAGACGTATTTGAGTGGAAGGAATTCGGTGTATGAAACGACGACTCGATGCAGAACTCACCAGTCGTGGCCTCGTGCCAACTCGCTCTCAGGCCGAGAGCTGGATTAAACTCGGCAAGGTAACGGTCGATGGCCGTGAAATTACCAAGCCGGGGCATTTTGTCACCGAACAATCAGACATTAAGCTCAATACAAACGAGCAATATGTCAGTAGGGCGGGATTAAAGCTCGCCAGCGTCGCGAAGCTTCTTGGCCTTAGATTTAAAGATAAGGTAGTGCTCGATGTTGGAAGTAGCACCGGTGGGTTTACCGATTATTCACTCCAAAACGGCGCTTCTAAGGTGTACGCCGTTGATGTTGGGACTGACCAACTTCACCCAAGCCTTCATGATAACGAAAAGATAGAGCTTCATGAAAAGACAGATATTCGCGACTTCACCCTCGCTCCTGATGCCCGGCCTGACATTGTCGTGATTGACGTGTCATTTATTAGTCTTCGTGAAATCCTGCCGCACATTGCTCGTGAACTATCTACCAAAAATACGCAGATTGTTGCCATGGTAAAGCCGCAATTCGAGGCAGGGAAGTTCCAAACTAATAAGGGGATTATTAAGAATGATGGCGTGCGTCGCCAGATTTTGAAAGACTTTGAGTTTTGGGCGAAGGATTATTTCACCATTCAAGATAAGCGCGATAGTGAAGTGGCAGGGTCAAAGGGGAATCGTGAGCGATTCTATCTCTTAAAAGCACTCTAAGCTTAGGAGTGTCTGAGTATTTACTTTTTTAGTGATTTATGTTATAATTCCACCTAAGTGTTCAGGGGTGACGCGCCTTTCGAGGTGCTTCATTTTTTGACGCCTGCCCGCCAGGGCACCCTGGCACGCCCTTCACAGTTAGGAACAGCATGACTCAGTCACGCACCAACAAGATGCGGACCGCCCTGAGCGGTATCGCAGCAGTCGCACTCGCGGCGAGCTTCGTGGCCATCGCGGGTCCGGCTTCGGCCGACACCTACGTGGCACCGACGGTCTCCGTCACCGAGGGCAACATCGCCACCGCCGAGCAGATCGTCTGCCCGGGGGAGGGTGAGACCCCCGGTGTGACCTTCGCCTTCAGCGCCACTACCGGCTCCGTCGCCCCGATCGACGTGTCGTACGGCATCCCCGGCACGCTCATCACGAGCACCACGCTCGCGGACGCCAACACCACGTACGAGGGGCTCGGCAGCTTCATCCCGACGAACGCGACCAGCTACACGATCACCGTCTTCATCGACGACGGCACCGGCAGCCCGGTGCAGGTCAGCCAGCAGGTCACGTGCGAGGAGGTTCCGCCGCCGACGCCCTCGGTCGTCCAGATCCGCGACGAGGCCTTCTGCATCGACACCACCACGCCGGCCGGCGAGGTGCGCGTCGCTGTGGAGTTCCCCGAGGGGGCCGCGCCGGCTGACCTCGGTGTCGTCTACGGCAACGAGCAGTCACTCGGTGGCATCGTGGAGGTCTCCGCCTCGGGTGAGCACTCCTTCCAGGGTGCGCTCCCGGTGGGCCTGACGCCCTACACGGTGGTTCTCAATGGCCTCGCGGCCGGTGAGGGCACCATCGACGTCCTCGCCTGCGAGACCAACACCAACCCCGGTGGCGGCGACAACCCGGGCACCACGCCCGGCGGCAACAGCGGTGGCACGAACAACCCGGGCACCACGCCCGGTGGTACGAACACCGGCACGACCAACACCAACGCGAACAGTGGCGGCACGCCCAGCACGGGCAAGACGGCGCCGCCGGTCCCGCGGACCGGTGACGTTCAGCCGGTCGCTTCCGGCGTTTCGTCCTCGAGCGCATCGCCCTACGGCACGATCCTCCTCGTCGGAGGCATCCTGCTCGTCGGTGCGGTCGTCGCGCTCGTCGTCGTGAGCCAGCGGTCGAACGCGCGCAAGCAGGCGGCCAACATCGGCTGATGCTGCTCGTGGCACGACTCCCTCGGTGGTGTCGTGTCGTAGCTGTTTGTGGGGCTCTGCTGGTGGGGGCCGCGTTGATTGTTTCCGGTGTATACCAGAACGTCAGTGCGGCCTCTGCCGGCGGCTCGACGAAGCCGCCTTCGGTGGTCAAGTCGAGTCCTAGCCCTACGGCAACGGCGTCTCCGACGCCCACGCCAACACCTACGCCGACGCCCACACCCACGCCACAGCCAAGGCCAGAAGCGTGTACAACCGCACATATCTCGGCGCCGTCCATTGGACTGGAGGCCGAGGTGGGGGAGTACACCAGAGAGCAGGAGATGGCGAGCGGTGGAGTTGATCCGCCAATCGTTAATCAGGCCGTCTGGTACTCGGGCTACTACCGTCACGACAACATCTACAGTGTGATGTCGCCTCTGGCAGAGGATCTGGTGGTGATTTATGGGCACGCGTATCTCGACCTGAGTGTCGGTGCCGTGTTCGATCGCCTCACAGAACTGAAGCCGCAGGATGTTGTGACGGTGACCGCTTGTGGTCAGATGACGACGCTCGTTGTCCAGGAAGTGTTCGATATACCGACGGTAAATTGGACAACGGACAGGCGCGTGTACACCCCCGAGCCGCAACCCGACACGTGGGTATTCGTTACCTGTAATCGAGATGGTCCCCGCTTGGACGGTAACACGACCGAGCGCACCGTCGCTGTGCTTCAGGCACAGCCCCCGACCGGCTCGTGAGCCGTCCGTCTAGCCCCTAGGGGTGAACGCGGACGGCTCACGGCCCCAACCCTAACTTGAGAAGGCAAAAGCCCCGGTATACCCGGGGCCTTCTTCTTTTTATAAGAACTTACTTACTGACGTTAAAGCGGAATTCTACCACGTCACCAGGGCGCATAATGTAGTCGCGACCTTCGGTGCGCATCTTGCCGGCAGCCTTTGCGGCTTGCTCAGACCCAGCGGTGATGAGGTCATCGTAATCAACAATAGCCGCAGCGATGAAGCCTTTTTCGAAGTCGGTGTGAATGACGCCGGCAGCTTGTGGGGCGGTCGAGCCTTGCTTGATGGTCCAGGCGCGAACCTCTTTTGGTCCAGCGGTAAGGTAACTCTGCAGGCCAAGGGTGTGATAGGCGACTCGGGCGAGCTGCGAAAGACCTGGCTCGGTGACGTCGTACGAGGCGAGGAGTTCGGCGGCGTCTTCAGTTGTGAGGCCGCGAAGTTCTTCTTCAAGTTTGGCGCAAATGAACACAGAATCTGACGGAGCGACCATGGCAGAAAGTTCAGCCTTGCGCGCCTCGTTACCAAGGGTAAACTCGTCGACGTTAAACACATAAATAACGGGCTTCGCGCTGAGGAGCTGGAGGCTTTGAATAACTTCTTTGCTCACTCCGGCTGTGTGTGCAAGTTGTCCCGCTTCGAGTGCGCCCTGAAGCTGTTTTAGTTCTTCAATCTGGGCACGCGCCGCAGGGTTAGCTTTTGCTTCACGTTCAAGCTTTGGGATGTGGCGTTCAATCGACTGAAGGTCGGCGAGGATAAGCTCGGTGTTAATAATGTCCATATCCGCCAATGGGTCAACTTTATCGTTAACATGGGTGACGTCTGAATCTTCAAAGGCGCGTACGACGTGGGCAATGGCATCACACTCACGGATGTTTGCGAGGAACTTATTGCCAAGGCCTTCGCCCTTACTCGCACCAGCTACAAGACCAGCAATGTCAACAAATGTGACCGTTGCGGGAATAACCTTATCGGCCGTATACATTTTTTGGAGCACCGAAAGTCGTTCGTCGGGGACGGCGATAATACCCGTGTTCGGTTCGATGGTTGCAAAAGGGTAGTTCGCAGCCAGGATGTTGTTGTCGGTCAGTGCGTTAAAAAGGGTCGATTTCCCAACGTTAGGGAGCCCTACGATTCCAATAGATAAACTCATATGCTCCAAGTATACCATAACAGGGGTAGAAAGCGTGGAAAACCGGGCAACTTTCGCAAGGGGGTGGGAAGAGGTTTTCTTTTTTTGCCAAATTCGTTACAGTTATGCTTATACATTTATACTAAGTAACTCGAAGAATGGGCATATGGCAAAAAAAGGGACAGTACTAGCAATTACAGGCGTCACGGTATTAGTTGTGGGGGCTGTCGTCGCCCTATTTGTTACAGGACTGCTTGTCTGGAATCCTGGCAGCTCAAAGCAGTCTGCTTCAGGAGCGAATATTGTTTGTGGCAACGATATTGTTGACACCTATAATGCTGCAAGTCAAATTGCCGTTCGCGAAGGGGCGACAACACCTTCTGTTGACGCTGAGGGTATCGAACAAGTTAAGGCGGATATTCTCTCAACAGAGGGGTACAAGGATGATCCAACCTGCCAAGCGATTCTTTTCTGGATTGCTGTAGGGGCGGATGATTACGAAGCAGCGAAATCTGCACACGAAGCCGTGAAGCGTTTGCATGCGCAAAATAACTTTGCCAACAGCAACATTCGTGGCGACGATCCAATCTTCAATTATGACGCGTCAATCTTCCCGCTATCTCCAGAGGCGAAAGAGGCTCCAAGTGGCACTCAATAAAAAGCAGCTCTTCTTTGGAGGTCTATTTGCAGTTGTGATGTTGTTCGCTGTGGCGCTATTTGTGCCACAACAAAACGCCCTTGCAGACGGTGCCGTAGGTGGCGCTGGCGGGGCGAGCGGCTGTTCTGGCTGTCCCGGTGTGCCGCACACAAATCATGGGTATGGCTGGTATAACTTTGGCGTAAACGACGACGGACCGGCAGACATTAGCGGAGGTGGGTCTTGGAGTAGCGCACGAGATAGGTGTGTTAATACCGGGAATGACCGTGTGATTGCCTTTATTATCCAACGCCCGAGCGGAGGCCCGGGTAACTCGAGCATTTATCCGTATGTGAGCGAAGATTATTACGGGTATAGCCTCTACAATGGTGACAACGGAGGAAACTGGCTAACGTTTAACCAAGCAAAGGCTCTTTACGACACGCTTCCGGGCAATCTTAAACTAGGATATACTTGGGGGTCAAACGTTGCTTGGTTTTGTTACAACAGCGCATCCGAATGGTACTTACGAGGTGACTCATACATTCAGAAGGGTGCCCTCAACAGGAACGCCGCAACAAAGGATACGATTACTGCACGTCCAGGCGAGCGGCTCAACTGGTACCACGATATGCGTAATAACGGGCCAGAGAACATGGACCGAGACATCTACTTCAACATTGGTAAGTCTGGCTTTAGTAATGGCTGGAATGGCAATGCAGATCCTCAGGGATGGAGGCGGGGAAATGCCGGGCAGCTCTTCATGACGAATTATGCAACGAACGGCGGCGCATACACACTGTACGATGTGACGCAAAACGACGTGGGTAATACCCTTTGTCAGCGCATTAACTGGCAGCCAATTTCTTGGAATAATGGTGGGGTAGGGCAGAGCAACAACGCTTGTGCTGTGATTCCATACAGCTACGCCCTTACGCCGCAAATTATCGATATGACTGATAACGAAGTAATCGAAAATGCAATCGGGCCTATTCCTGTATCGGGCCGTGTGACGAACTCGGGTGACACAAAGTCACATCCAAATATTCAATGGCAACTTACACAGGTACTGTACGCACCAGGGGATGACATCCCTCAGCGCCCAGGTGGCATCGATCTGCGTGATCCGTGTACGTTCTTTACTGGCGAGATTGCTGGCAGCTGTACGGCAACTTCTTCTGGCTCGGGTACCGAAGCTGCGGGATATGCATACCGCGAAACAAAGACCTATAACGCAACCGGCACCCTCGGCGACCGCGCCGTAGGAACGCGTATCTGTTTTGCAATGTCTGTTAGGCGAAATGCATCAGTGAACACCGACTGGCGTCATTCACAAATGTACTGCCGCGTGGTCGGCAAGGAGCCTAAGGTGCAAGTATTGGGCGGTGACCTGATTGTTGGCCGTGAATCGGCATCAAACCCAGGGCGTCAGTCGGATGTTGATACATCTGTGACCCAGCCACTCTCGGGTCGTTACTTTGGCTCATGGGCTGAGTACGCCATCGTTGCAAGCGGAAACGTACGTGGCATGGCTTCAGGTTCAGGATATGTCGGCGCCGATGGGGGAGGAAGTACCACCGATGTTATGTGTAGCCTCAGCTACCTGACTTTTACAAACGGCGGTAACCCGGGTTGTAGCGTGAATAACATCGGTCTTTATGAGCACACTAGGTCTAGTCCAAATACCGCCGGACGCTTCCCAATTTCAACCAGCACACCACGCATTACCACTCCCGACGTCACTCTTAGCGACATGCAGGGGCTGTACACGACAAACCAGGCGACACTCAATATTTCCGGCGGCGCTGATATCGGTATCGATGGCAAACGGGGACAGGAAGTGATTATTAACGCGCCAAACACGACGGTGACGATTACCGATAACATTCGATACACCGGAGACACACTCACGAACATTCGCGAGATTCCACAGGTGATCATTATCGCGCAAAATATTATTGTGCAAGACGACGTTGAAAATATCGACTCATGGCTCATAGCGGTAGGGTCTGGTAACGAAGGCCGCATTAATACCTGCGGTGGTTCAAACGATGACAGTATTACCGAAGGTACGCAGCCGCACGCTGGGCAGTGTGGGCTGAAGCTCACGATCAATGGCCCGGTTTCTGCAAACCATCTCTTCCTTAAGCGTACCGCAGGGTCAGGAACAGGCGTTGCAGCAGGGGAGCCAGCAGAGGTCATTAACCTTCGCGCAGACTCGTATGTATGGGCGAGTGGCTATAGCCCAGGGACTGGTCGTTTGCCGACAGTGACATCGACTGAACTTCCGCCACGTTTCTAGATAAAAACTCCTTGCTATTCCGCCTATGCTTTCGGTATAATGAGGGACAATATGGCAGTACACGGCGTGGGCGACTTCTTTGCACTAGACATAGGCACAAATGCTGTTCGAGTAGTTCAGCTGTCTTCAGGTGGGCCCGACAACTATACGCTGACTCACTTTGGCTACGCGCCGCTCGATGACAAACTTACCAGCTCTTCATCTCCTGAAGCGCTTCGCAAGCTCGGTGAAGTTATTATGACCGCAGTAGGGCAGAGTGGTATCAAAACCAAGAACGTGGTTATTGGTTTGCCTTCAAACAAGACCTTCACAACGGTGATTGAAGTGCCAGTCATGCCTGAAAACGAACTTCGCAACACTATTAAGTATCAAGTTGACCAATATATCCCAATGGCGGTCAATGAAGCAAAGGTAGACTGGGCGCTGCTCGGTACGTCGCTGCACGACCCTAAGATGCAGGAAGTCCTTATTGCGAGCACCGCAAACGCCTACGCCGAAGAGCGCCTCGAATTCATCGAGAGCCTTGGCCTTAACGTCGTTGCCGCCGAACCAGATCCACTGGCAATGATTCGTTCACTACTACCTCCAGGGGTGCCAGACGCGCGACTCATTATTAACGTGGGTGAACTTTCAACTGACCTTTCAATTACCTTCGGTGACACCCCGCGTCTTGTGCGCACCATTCCTACCGGTGTTCGTTCACTGGTAAAGGCTGCCGTGCAAAACCTGAACGTTCAAGAAGATCAAGCCCGTCAGTTTATTCTGAAGTTTGGTCTTGCACCCGACCGCCTTGAAGGGCAAGTCTACCGCGCTATTGAGGGTACCCTCGAGAGCTTTGCCGTCGAACTTACCAAATCTATTAAGTTCTTCCAAACTCGCTACCCGAACGCTCCAGTCAGTGGCATCCTGCTTTCTGGCTATGGTGCGGTCGTACCAGGCTTTGGTGAGTATGTCAGTGCAAAAACGGGCATTCAGTCTGCCGTCGCCAACCCATGGCAGAAGGTCCGCGTATCACAGGCCGACCAACAACAGCTTGCACCGGTTGCTTCAGAATTTGCTATCGCCATCGGTCTTGCCCAAAGGAAGAACAAGCTATGATAGAAATTAACCTTATCCCCGACGTAAAGCGCGAACTCCTTCGTGCGCAGCGCACCCGTGCAACGGTTATTTCAAGCTCTATTATTGTGAGTATCATTGCTGCCGGGCTGGTTGTGGCTCTCGTTCTGTATGTTTTCGGTGTGCAAACCGTTCGTAGCGTCTACCTAGACGGTCAAATCAAAGAGGGAAGTGAAAAGCTTGCTGAAGAAGAAGACCTTTCGAAGATGCTCACCATGCAAAACCAGCTCACCAAAATTAACGACCTAAACGCCCAAAAGAAGATGGACTCACGTATTTTCGACGTGCTTGCGGCGGTTATTCCACCAGCTCCAAATGAAGCGCAGGTGTCACAGGTGAATATTGATGCTGAAGAATCAACCATTCGTCTTGAAGGCCAGACCCGGGGCTACGACTCGATGGAAGTCTTTAAAAAGACTATCGACAGCGCGGTTATTGTGTATAACGACGCTGATGGCGAAGAGCAAACCGTAAAGCTCGCCGACAATATTAGCGTGAGTGAAACCAGCTTTGGGGCGAACTCGGACAATCAAAAGGTGCTGCGCTTCACATTGACCTTCACGTATGCAGACGAACTCTTCTCGCCAGAAATTGAAACACTGACCATTAAGCTGAGTGTAAACGGTAACGTAACCGACTCATACCTCGGTATTCCAAAGAGTGTATTTACGGAAAGGGCGACGGATTTGTAGTATGAAACAAGGAAATGACGCTGCAATTCGCAAGCGAACCCAAATCGCCAACGCCAACAAGACCATGTTCATCTGGATTGCCATTGCTTCAGTATTGGTTGGTTCGGCACTCGTTGTCGGTATCTTTATGGCGCAAAAGCTCATGTACAACGAAAAGGTACTAGGCGAAAAGCAAAATACTGTCTCGACACTCGACCATAACATCTCGGTTGTTGATGACCTCGAAAATGAAATCCGTGTGCTTGATACGAACGCTGCACTTATGAGCGTGAAGGCTAACGAAAGCGACCAGACGGTCCAGGTAATCCTCGACGCATTGCCATCTGAAGCGAACTCATTCGCCCTCGGTTCATCACTGCAAAACAAGCTGCTTGCGGGTATCGATGGTGTTTCAATCGACTCGCTCCAGGTTGATCCAGTTGTCGGTGTCGAAACACTCACTAGTGACACGTCAACATCAACAAGCTCAAGTTCAAAGAGTGAAACGGGCGAGATTACCTTCCAATTTGTTGTTACGGGCAACCAAGACGCGCTGCGTGCTGTGCTCAACAACCTCGAACGTTCGATTCGTACCATTGAAATCACCTCAGTCCGTATTGAAATCCAGGCAACTGGTCCAAAGATGACCGTACAGGGTAAGGCGTTCTACGAACCAGCAAAGACCATTGAGCTTGAAGAGAAGGCGGTAAAGCGATGAAAAAGACTGACATAGCAATGATTCTGCTTATCGCGACAGTGAGTGTTGTGGCTGCATTCCTCATTACGCGCTCTATCTTTGGAGACTCTCAAAAAGAAACCGTAAAGGTGCAAACGATTGAGCGTATTGAAGCTGCTGTTGAGGAGCCTGATCCAGCAATCTTCAACGCTGAAGCAATTAACCCGGCTGTTGAGGTCTATCTACCTCCAGCAGAGCAGTAGGAGAGGGCTCCGTGGCGCTCCTCACTGACGACATTCAAGAAAAGTTGATCAGCCTTCTTATTGATGAAGGTCTGGTTTCTGCTGATGTCATTTCAACGGCGAAAGAGCAGGCGGCTCAAACGAGCAAGCCGCTCTTTACGCTGCTGACCGACCAAGACATCATTGATGATGAGCTTTTAACCCATGCCATTGCGCAGGTATCGGGTGTGCCGTATGTAAACCTTGCCAGCACTCTTATCGACCAGAACATCCTCACGCTGCTTCCTGAAGATATTGCTGAGCGCTTCATGGCTGTGCCGCTCGCTGAAGTACAAAACCGCCTTGCGGTTGCTATGCTCGACGGGAACAACGTCCAAGCCGTCGACTACCTCGCAAACCGTATTCAACGTCCGCTTAAGGTGTTTATGGCCTCAGAGGCAGGTATTCGTCACGTCCTCGACCAATACAAGACCGACCTTTCTAGTGTCGACCAAGCCGCACAGGCGACCCAAGACGAGCAAAAGGCCGAAGAGGCGAGTGATGTTAAAACCATCGTTCAGGACTCACCGATTAGCCAGGCGCTGAGCAAGATCCTTGAATACGCCGTAAAGTCACGTGCTAGTGACATCCACATTGAACCGCTCGAAACGGCTCTCAAAATCCGCTGTCGTGTTGACGGTGTGCTTCGTGAAGTGATGCAGCTGCCGAAGAGTATCGAGCCAGCCCTGGTAAGCCGTGTAAAGATTCTTTCAAACCTTAAGATCGACGAACACCGTATTCCACAAGACGGTCAATTTGCCGTTAAGGTTGCCAATAAAGAAGTTGACCTTCGTATTGCTATTAGCCCAGTGGTATGGGGTGAGCAAATTGTGATTCGTTTGCTTGATAAGTCGGGTAATAGCTTCGACCTTGAAGAGATGGGTTATGCCGGCCGCTCACTGCGCGTGATTCGCCGCGGCGTCAAGCGTCCAAACGGCATGGTACTGACGTCTGGACCAACTGGTTCGGGTAAGTCGACCAGTTTGTACGCCCTTATTAAAGAGATCAAAGACGACTCGGTGAACATTGTCACCCTGGAAGACCCAGTCGAGTATAAGATGCAGGGCGTGAACCAAATTCAGGTAAACGCCGAAGTAGGGCTGACGTTCGCCAACGGCCTTCGCTCGGTGCTTCGTCAGGACCCAGACGTCGTGATGGTAGGTGAGATCCGTGACGCTGAAACCGCAAACCTCGCGGTGCAGGCGGCCCTGACTGGACACCTTGTGTTCAGTACGCTCCACACCAACAGTGCTGCCGGCGTGCTGCCGCGTCTTTTGGACATGCAAATTGAACCGTTCCTTATTGCGAGTACCGTGAACACAATTATTGGTCAGCGTCTGGTGCGAAAGGTGGCTGCGAAGCGCGAAACCTATCAGTCGACACCGATTGAAACTCAAAATATTATGGCTACAGTCGGGCACTTGCTGCCAAAGACAAAAGAAGAGGTTGCCAAGGTCTCGGCCGATTTAGGATATAAAGACCTACCATTAGCAGGCCAAAGCGCTTATACTTTAGTCAGAGGAATTGATACCCCTCAGACGCCGCATGGCTACAGTGGTCGTGCTGGTATCTACGAAGTGATGGACGTAAATACAGACATCCAAAAACTTATCGTTGATCGTGCGACCAGCTCTGAAATTCAGCGTTTGGCCGTATCGCAGGGGATGATTACCATGCGACAAGACGGATACCTTAAGGCGCTATCGGGGATCACAACATTAGAAGAGGTTAACCGCGTTACATCAGATACGGCATAGGAGTGGGCAAGACAATATGAATAATCAAAACTTACGAATCGAAGTGTTACTAGAAGAAGTGGTCAAGCGACGAGCATCCGACCTTCACCTTCAGGTTGGCTTGCCGCCAATGCTGCGTATTGACGGGCAGCTTGTTCCTGTTGCAGGGTTTAACCCGCTCGACGAAGCAGCGGTTGAAACACTTGTTTTTGCCATTCTTGACCAAGATCAACGCCAGATCCTATTGAAAGATAAAGAATTCGACTTCTCATTTGCCTTTGGTACACTTGGGCGCTTCCGTGTAAACGCCTTCCACGAACGCGGTAACCTAGCGGCAGCACTGCGTCTTATCCCTAACGAAATTAAGTCGGTCACCGAACTCGGTATGCCATCAGTGGTGATGGGCTTTGCTGACTTCCCACGCGGGCTCGTACTAGTGACCGGTCCAACTGGTTCGGGTAAGTCAACCACGCTTGCCGCGCTCGTTGATAAGATCAACACCGAAAAATCTGCCCACATTATTACTATCGAAGACCCAATTGAGTTTACCCATAAGTCAAAGAAGTCGGTTATTGTACAGCGTGAAGTGCACTACGACACCTACTCATTTAGCGCAGCACTTCGCTCAAGCCTTCGCCAAGACCCAGACGTCGTGCTGATTGGTGAGATGCGTGACCTTGAAACTATTTCGGCGGCCATTACGATTGCAGAAACCGGGCACCTTGTATTTGCAACACTTCACACCAACTCGGCAGCGCAGTCGATCGACCGTATGATCGACGTCTTCCCGCCACACCAGCAGCCACAAATTCGTGCGCAGCTTTCCAACATCCTCATGGCTATCTGTTCACAGCGCTTGGTGCCAGCAATTGGCGGTGGTCGCGTGGTAGCGGCGGAAATTCTTATTGCTAACCCAGCGGTTCGTAACATTATTCGTGAAGGGAAGTCACACCAGCTCGACGCCATTATTCAAACTGGCGCGGAGCAGGGGATGCAGACCATGGACCGCACCCTCGCAAGTCTCGTGCAGGCCGGTACGGTTACTTACGACAATGCACGTGAGTTCGCGGTTGATATCGTTGAGTTTGAAAGGTTGATGAGGGGTTAGTAGGTGAAAAAATTTACCTATGAGGCCCGCGATCAGGCCACCAATAAAGTCGTAAAGTCGACCATCCAGGCCGATTCTGAAACGGCGGCGGCTCGCTTGCTGATTCAGCAGGGCTTTGTGCCGCTGAACGTCAAAGAGCAAATCGGCGACGGCAGCTTTTTGTCGCGCATTACCGGTCGCATTACTACCAAGGACAAGGTGGTATTTACGCGCCAGCTCGCAACCCTTATTGGTGCGGGCTTGCCTTTGAGTCAGAGCCTTCACACGGTGATGGAGCAAACCCAGAACAAGCAGCTGCAAAGTATTGTTCAAGAAGTGTCGGCATCGGTTGAAGGTGGTAAGTCGCTATCCGACTCGTTTGCTCAGCACCCGAAGGCCTTTAACGAAGTCTTCATTTCCCTTATGAAGGCCGGTGAAATCTCTGGTACTCTCGACGAATCACTGCAGCGTGTGGCTGCTCAGCAGGAAAAAGACGCCGCGGTTGCCGGTAAAATTAAGGGTGCTTTGATGTACCCAATTATCGTCCTTGTAGTGATCTTTGGTGTGATGGCATTCATGTTGTTCACGGTTGTTCCACAGGTGGAAAAACTGTACGAAGACCTCGGCAAGCCGCTGCCGCTCTTGACCGACATTATGGTGACGGCTGCAAACTTCATGACCAGCTTCTGGTGGGTGGTGCTTCTGGTGGTCGGTGCAGGTATCTTCTTCGGTATGCAGTACCTTAAGACCGAGAACGGTATAAAGTTCAAAGATACGTTCAAGTTGAAGGTACCCCTGTTTGGAAAGATGTTCCAAAAGCTCTATATGGCACGGTTTGCGCGTACCTCACAAACGCTGCTCAGCTCTGGGGTGAGCATGCTCGATACCCTCAAGATTACTGGTCACGCAGTAAACAATACCCTTATTGAAAAGAGTGTTGAACGGGCTGCTGAAAAAGTCCAGGGTGGTAAAGCGCTGTCTGTTGCGCTCGAACCCGAAGAGGTCATTGCGCCACTTGTGCCACAGATGATTAAGATTGGTGAGCAGTCGGGTAAAATCGACGATATGCTTGGCAAGGTAGCACAGGTGTACGAAGACGAACTCGATGAAGAAATCCGTACGATTTCGACGGCGATTGAACCGATCCTTATGGTGGTGCTCGCGGTCGTCGCCGGTGGTATGGTGGGAGCAATCCTGTTCCCAATCTACAGCCTTGTAAATGGAATAAATATCTAGACAAGTTAAATCGAGTGGTTTAGTATAAGCGTAAGCTTAATAGCCGAAATAATTTATGTTCATGAAAGGTGGGAAAACCAATGAACAAAAAGCAAACAGTAAAAGGGTTCACGATCATCGAGGTCGTCTTGGTGCTCGCCATTGCCGGACTTATCTTCTTGATGGTCTTCGTGGCACTTCCAGCGCTTCAAAGTGGACAACGCGATACTGCACGTAAACAAGACGTCGGTAACGTAGGAACAGCTATTAATAACTATTCAAGTGCCAACCGTGGAAAGCTTCCAACGACTGAACAGCTCGCTGGAAACGAAGCCGGAACACCTGGTGAGGGCTTCCTCACTTCAGTATCTGACAACGTTTCAACCGTAATCGTTCATGGATCACAGGCAAACGGCATCCCTGCGGGTGGTCAAACAGCCGAGGATGGCGTCATTAACGTCTACATCGGTACTCGCTGTGGCGATGTAAGCGGTGACAACAAGGAAGAAGTAGCCCTCACCGAAGGCTCTGCTCGCCAGTACACAATGGTGACCCTTCTTGAAACCGGTGGCGGCCAAGCATACTGCCAAAACTCATAATTCGCTTCAAAGAATTACAAAGAGAGCCTTCACGGGCTCTCTTTTGATAGGGGAGCGACCCGTGGTATCATGGTGCTTATGAATGAATTTATTATCTATCTTGCCCTGGTGCTTTTCGGGGCATGTTTGGGAAGCTTTGCCGGTGCGACCGTATGGCGACTTCGTGCCCAGCAACTCCAGGCCGACAAAGACGCCAAAGAACCGTATGACCACAAAGAATACACTCGTTTAAAGAAGCTATTGGGTAAGAAGAAGCTTCAGGACCGCTCGCGCTGCCTCGAATGTGGCTACGAGCTGAAATGGTATGACCTCATTCCACTGGTGAGCTGGATCTCATTAAAGGGTCGCTGCCGTTCGTGTAAGCACCGTATTGGCTGGTTTGAGCCACTTATGGAGATTGGTGTCGCCTTGTTCTTCGTGGCATCGTACGCGTTTTGGCCAGGTGGGGTAGAGACGGGCCTTGAAATCGCGCATTTCGTCCTTTGGCTGATTGCTGGTGTCATTATGGCGGTACTGTTTGCCTATGACCTTAAGTGGTTCTTGCTCCCAGACCGTTATACAGTCGCGCTGGCGGTGGTAGGGCTCGCCATTGTCGGTGTGTCTGCCGCAGAGACGCAGGACGTCGGTGCGACCATCCTGACCGCAATTGGATCGGTCGGTGTGCTTGGAGGGCTGTACGCGGTGCTTTACGCCGTTTCACAGGGCCGTTGGGTTGGCTTTGGTGATGTAAAGCTTGGAGTTGGCCTTGGGCTTATCCTGGTAGACTGGCAGCTTGCAGCCGTAGCGCTGTTCCTGGCGAACTTTATCGGCTGTTTGATCGTTATTCCACTCCTTGCAACAAAGAAACTGGCACGTAATGCGCATATTCCGTTCGGTCCGCTGCTTATTGCAGGGGCGGTTCTTGCTTGGTTTATCGGCTGGAAAATTCTTGACTGGTATCTGGGAAGCATTGGTATTTAACAATACCGCTTATGCTATAATGAAGCCCATATATGGGCACGCGCACTTCTCAGGGCTTCACGATTATCGAGACAATGCTTTTCCTCGCGATTACCGGGGTACTCATTATTGCGATGATTGTTGGAGCAGGCGCGTCGCTCAACATTCAACGCTACCGCGATGCGACCGAGACATTTAAGGGGCTCGTTCAAGAACAGTACGCTGAAATTGCCAACGTTCAAAATAGCCGTGAAAACACTTGGGCGTGCGACAGCACGGCAACGGTGATTGAAGACGGCAACCAGTTCCGCGGCCAGAGTGGCTGTTACCTTTTAGGGAAGTACATGCGCATCGATGGGGGTGATATTTCCATCTACACTGTACTTGGAAATGAAATCGACAAGACAAAGCGCACAAACGACCTCGATGTCTTGAGGTTAAACTATGCACTCAGCGCCTCGACGGTTGATGTCGATCAGCGCTCAATGGAATGGGGCACAACAATTGCGTGGCCAAAAGATGGTCAGGACTCCAACGGGTCGGGCGACCGAACCATCGGTATTTTCTTTGTGCGTTCACCAGCATCGGGCTTAACCTACACCTTTACCAACAATGCAATTCCAGCTGAAGATGAAGTAACACAGCAAGTATTTACTGACTTATTGGTTGCGGGCAATGCGATTCCAGGGCAAGGTGCTCGTACACTTTGCGTGGCATCGGGTGGGCTGCTGCTCACCGCTGACCGCGGTGTCTACTTATCGGCATTTGCAGCGTCGGCAAGTAGTGTTGAGGTGCGTACCAATGACCTCGAAGGGACGCCATCAGAATGTTAAAGCAAAAGCGAACTATGGAGCGCGGCGATACACTCATCGAAGTGCTTTTTGCGATTACCGTGTTTGCACTGGTAATGGTGACCTCACTGACCCTTATGAACCAGGGGATTGCCGCTTCGCAGCGATCACTGGAAATCACCCTTGCTCGTCAACAGATTGATGGACAGGCCGAAACACTTCGTTTCATGCACGACTCATTTGTACAGAGCTACTATTCAGGCATTACGTTCGATACGACAGACGGTCCCGCGAACACCAGCCCGGCGGAAGAGTTCTACAAGGCGGTACAGGCGGTGATTACGGAGGACAAAAAGTCGGCATCGCAGCTTGGCTCGACAAGCTGTGCGACGCCTCCGGACGGCAGCTTCGTACTCAATACCCGAAAGTCCCTGACCATTACTGCACCGGGCTTTACCGCGCCAGAAACATCGCCAATGGTGGTGTATGACGATGACGGCGTACTCCTTGGTAGTCAAGGTCTTTGGATTGAAGGAGTGCGATCGGGAGATAGCACCGATACAAACCAGCTTAACACCGGATACATCGACTTCCACATTCGCGCCTGCTGGTCAGCACCTGGAATGGATCAGCCAATGAATATCGGAACAATTGTGAGGCTGTATGAACCACGTGGATAACAAAGGATTTACCCTGATTGAGCTGATGCTCGCTATGACGTTTATTAGCGTGCTGCTGCTTGGTATTGCGATGACCATTATTCAAATTGGCACTACCTATAACAAGGGGATGGCACTGAAAGAGGTGAACCAGTCGGCTCGCGACATTGGCACTGACGTACAGCGCAGTATGGCAGCGGTTTCGGCTATTTCAGATGATGATTACGTCGGGACTACCAGCGGTGGTCGTTTGTGCCTTGGGACGGTGAGCTACATTTGGAACTACGGCAAGGCCTTTGCCGAGAACGACCCGGGCATTACGTGGTATGCCGACGACACCGACCATATCCGTAAGATTCACCTAATTAAAATTCAAGACAGCTCAAAGATATACTGTGCCAAGGATGGTACAGGCGTGTTATTACACCCAACAGTGGGGGTGTCTGATGCAACCCCGGCGCAAGATTTGTTGAAAGAAGGTGACCACTCGTTGAATGTGCACCAATTCCTCCTGACGTCTGACCCTGCCGCCATTGATACGGTGACTGAACAACGATTGTATGCGCTTGATTATACGATTGGTTCCGGCGAGATCACGGCTTTGAACGATGATCAGACTGCGTGTAAAGCCCCGGGCGAAGAGGGTGCAGACTTTTCATACTGTAATGTTCAACAGTTTAGTATTGTCATACGGGCAGGAAATAGGGTTTAATGAAAACCATGAGCACTAATCGACAGGCGGGCGCGGTATCACTCTTTGTAGTTATTTTCGCGATGCTTATTATTACGGTTATTACCGTGAGCTTCCTGCGCCTTATGATTAACGACCAGATGCAGGCGAGTAACGCCGACCTTTCACAAAGTGCCCACGACTCAGCGTCGGCGGCTGTTGAAGATGCGAAGCGTGCATTGCTTCGCTACCAAGAAATTTGTCGCAATGACACCACGGCTTGTGGCGAGCTTGCAACGCAGCTGGCAACCGATGTATGTAACGCGGGACTGCTTGATGTGATTGGCGCCGGAAGCGTTTCCGGGGGCACCCCATCAAACCCAGGTGAAGTGAAGGTGCAGCAGTCGGTTGATGAAAGTGACCAGTCGCTTGACCAGGCGTATACCTGTGTCACGATGAAGCTCAAGACCGACGATTATATCGGAACCCTTACGGCAAACCAGACACAGCTCGTCCCACTGATTGGTGAAGACGGGAGGACCTTCGATACGGTTAATATTAAGTGGTTCAGTAGTAAAGATGTAGGCAACACCACTGGTGAAGTAGATCTTTTAGATAACGTGAACCCGCAACCGCTGACGAGCAAGGACGCGAATGCATGGCCAGCGAACCGTCCATCAGTGCTCCGCACGCAGCTGATTCAATTTGGTGACAACTTCACCCTTGGAGACTTTGACATCGTGAATGGAAGTAGTGAGGCGAACGCCATGACGCTTTTCTTGTACCCAAGCTCTGCAGGGTCAGCAATGAACGACAGCACCTTTACGGGTCGCGACATTCGTAAAGATAACGCAAATGGGAGCCCGCTTGCCGATGCAACAAACAACTCACCACTGCCGGTTCGCTGTGAAGAGTCAGTAAGCGACGGCGGGTATGCCTGTACGATGGCGCTGCAATTACCGGCACCAATTAACGGGCGTACACCGGGCAAAAACCCAACCGCATTTCTTCGTTTGACCCCTTTCTATAACGCCACACACTTCCAGGTAGTATTGAGCCAAGGTGCGCTTAACAGCTCAAGTCTCGTGAAGTTCCAAGATGTGCAGCCAGAAATCGACGCCACAGGACGCGCGAACGACCTCTTTAGGCGCCTACAGGTTCGCGTAGACCTCTTTGACACCAGCTTCCAGTACCCAGATGCAACGATCGACGTAACGGGCAACTTCTGCAAAGACTTTAGCGTCACGGACTCGACGTACATTCCTGGCGATTGTACTCCTTAGTATCGAGACGAATCAAAATAATCCTTAGCTGTTTCTGAGCGACATCTGCAGCCCGAGGCTTTGATGGGCGCAGAGGCCCCATCAAAACCCGGCGCGAAGCCGTCCGAAGAAATTGCTAAGGATTATTTTGATTCGCTATGAAACTTTTCGTACACATCCTTAAGATGTGCGTCGGTGACGTGGGTGTAAATCTGAGTGGTAGAGATGTTGCTGTGGCCCAGCATGCTTTGGACACTGCGTAGGTCAGCGCCGTTCATAAGAAGGTCGGTGGCGAAGCTGTGGCGCATCGTGTGCGGGCTGACGTGCTTGGTGATGCCTGCAAGGCGGGCGTACTTACTGACCATACGCTGAATGCTACGGGCGGTAAGGCGACGGTAATCGCCGCTCGTGTTGGCCTCAACATTCTTGCTGTAGCTAATAAAGAGGGGGGCGAGGGTGTCTTGTCGGGTTTCGAGGTACTGTTCGACCCAATCGGCAGCCGCCTGGCTAATAAAGACCGGGCGGTCTTTTTGGCCCTTACCACGCACCATAAATTCACGGCGCTTGGTGTTAATGTGGTCGCGGTTGAGATTTACAAGCTCAGACACACGCAGGCCGCTCGAGAAAAGCAGCTCCATAATCGCGCGGTCGCGAAGCCCTGACTCTTCGTTGGTATCGATTTGCTCAAGTAGGCGCACCACTTCGTCGTAGTGGAGGAAGGTGACCTGTTTGCGGTGTGTTTTCGGCAGCTCAATCTTATCCGGTGCTAAAGAGGGGATATCGCGGCGTGAGAAGTACTTTAAGAAGCCACGGAGGGCGATAAGGTGGTACGACTGCGTGATCATGGCAAGTTCGTTGCCATCAAGGCTTTTGTAGCGGTTGAGCCACAGGCGGTACTTGCGAAGCAGCTCGCTGGTGATTTGGTCCGGGGTAATGTCGCCGGCAAACTCAACAAAGCGGTTTAGGTAGAATTCATAGTTCTCGGCAGTGCGCGGCATGCGGCCACCTTCAACTTCGAGGTGTTCAATAAAATCGAGGATGTAGTCGGAAACATACTTTTGCTCGTAACTGCTCATGCTCTAAGCATAGCCTAAAAGGGGCAAACAGGATAGAATAGAGGGAATGTATCAGTGGTTCGAAGCAATTATCCTGGGACTCATCCAGGGACTTACCGAGTTTATTCCAATTAGTAGCTCGGGACACCTTGTGATTGCACAGACATTTTTGTCTGGGGCGAGCGAGCACCTTTTCCTCGAATTTATTAACATTGGTACGATGCTTGCATTGGTGGTGTTCTTCCGTAAGAAAATCTGGAAGATTATTCTTGATGTGTTCAAGAACAGGAACTACCGCTTGGCGCGCAACATTGTCATCACTGCACTACCGGCCGGCCTGATTGGCTTTATGCTGTCTGACTTTATTGGCAGTAGCTGGTTCTTCGCCAGTGCGGTTGTGGTGGTGTTCACCCTCGCTATTGTCGGTGTGGTTATGGTGGTGCTGGAAAAGCTTCCAAAGCTTTCACCAGTGAAAGACGGCGAAAAACTTTCATGGCAGCGCGCGTTGGTGATTGGTGCTGCGCAGGTACTCGCGCTTATTCCGGGTACGTCGCGGTCTGGCTCGACCATTATTGCCGGACGCCTGATGGGGCTGAGTGCTGCTGAGGCGGCAGAGTATAGCTTCCTTGCATCACTGCCGATTATGTTTGGTGTAACAATTAAAGTACTCGTTACCGACACGGACTACCTCATGGGTAACCTCGACATTCTTTTGATTTCAAACCTTGCCGCATTCCTGAGCGGTCTGTGGGCGGTTGGGTTCTTACTCCGCTACCTTTCGAAGCACTCGCTTGCAGTCTTTGGGTGGTACCGAATTGGGTTGGCACTCGTGCTGGCGACCATTCTTTTGGTACAATAAAAACAATACAGATAACTCCAGAAGGGGACTCGTTTCATGAGCGAACACATTCAACGAACACTTATTTTATTTAAGCCTGACGCCGTACAGCGCGGAGTAGTAGGTGAGATTTTGACCCGTTTCGAACGCGTTGGCCTCAAGATCATCGGCACAAAGATGATCGCACCGGACAAAGAACACTACTATAAGCACTACGAAGAAATCGGCCAAGTGATTACTCGCCGCGGTGAAGATACCTTCAATAACGTGCTGAGTATGATGAGCCAGGGCCCAGTTATCGCTATGGTGCTTGAAGGTGTTGAAGCGGTTGACCTCGTGCGTAAGTTGGTTGGTTCAACCGAGCCAAAGTCTTCTGCACCAGGAACCATCCGTGGCGACTTCTCGCACATGAGCTACGGCTACGGTGATGAAACCAACCAAGGTATTCCAAACCTCATCCACGCATCTGGTGACGCCGACGATGCAGCTAAGGAAATTCCTCACTGGTTTACCGACGAAGAGCTCTACGACTACAGCGTCCTGCACGAAAAGTTCACTCGTTAATATAAGTTCCAGAAAAGAAACAAGGTCCCGGCGCAGCGATGCGCGCGGGACCTTGTTCGTACAGCAGGGGAGTGCGCTCAGACGAGGGCGAAGGTGTCGACGGCGATGTCGGCTTCGTCCTGCATCAGGGTGGCGTACTCGAAGTTGAACAGCGTGCTGTCCTTGAGCCCGCGCTCGTACTCGGTGAGGGCGCCCAGTCGGGCGACCGCCTTGTCGAACTCGTAGGCCGTCAGGGACTTGCCCGTGTCGGGGTTGTAGCCCGTGAGCGTAAGCTCGCGACGGCGCGCTTCGATCATGCGCTCGACAGCCTCATCGGCCGCCTCCTCGAGCTGCTCGATGATGAGACGGGCGGCGGTGCGCTCGTCCTGTCGACGCGCGTGGCGACGGAGGGCGTGCTTGCGGGCCCGCTTGGACATGTTGTCCATGCTCATCTTTACTCCTTCAGGTTGTGGATGTACGAACGTTGCATATTATAGCAAATTATATTCAATTTGTCAATATACTTACGATTATTTTACAGGGGTGGGGAAAGACTGGGTAAGCGCACTTTTGAACGACATCTGCAAGCCGAGTCGAACCAGGCGCAGAGGCCCTGGCGAGACCCGGCCTGAAGCCGTCTGAAAAAGTGTCGATTGCACAGTCTTTCTTCTTCTCATCTGTTAAAATAGTCTACATGCCTCGGTAGCTCAACTGGAAGAGCAGATCCGTCCTAAGGATAAGGTTGTAGGTTCGATTCCTGCCCGGGGTACCATATGAAATTATGAATTGCTTATGCTAAGATATACGCATGGCTACCTCAAAGAAAACACACACCACAAAGAAAACAACCGCTAAGAAAGCTCCTGTAAAGAAAACTTCGGCTAAGAAGTCGAATGCGCAGGTAAAGGCGCGGCCACTAACATGGCGTTTCTATGTGGTAACGGTAGGTATCTTCTTAATCGCAGTAGCAACCGTGGTTGTGATTGCACTTCTTACGTCTACTATTGTCGAAAGGAACGCGAACAAGGCGCGCCTCGATCGGATTAACTCGATTTACGCCAGCCTGCAAATTCCAGAAGATTACCGCCCAACCGGCGGGGAAGTCTTCGGTGACAAGCGAGTGTATGAATGGGACAAGGGCCGCACGTACTCATCACACGCATCGTACCTTCACGGTGATTCAGTCAGTAACACCGTTGCAGAACTCGACGAAAAGATTAAAGCGGCCGGGTTTACATTTGTCGATGAGCCATACCCAGGAAGCACGAGTACTCAGTACCACTACAAGTCTGCAAAGGGTGAATACGTTCGCCTTACGGTAAGCAGCAAGCAGTATAACGATGCATGGCAAAACGCCATCTCAATGGGCAAGCAAGACGTGCCACAATCTGTCTACGACATGGACAAGAATGCCGGCCCAGCAGAGGTGATTGTGAAAGTTAACCTCGACGACAACAACGAATAGTCCGCTAGTTTGCTATACTGGCTGAAAAGGATGCCGTATGTCTAAAAACAAAGAAGCACAACTCGATTTTGAAGGGCAACGACCTGGCGAAGAGGTACTGTTTATCTTTCGCCGGCACATCATTGCGATGCGTAAAGGGTTCTACCTTTTACTTATTCCGTTCGCTTTAAGCGCTTTACCAGTACTGATATGGCAAGATAATATAGCGCTCCTGATTAGTCCACTAATCGGATTCTCACTTGGGCTCATCCTGTTTTTCTATCACTGGATGATGTGGTATTTCACGGTCTATATCGTGACAAATCAGCGCCTTCGACAGGTGACACAACGGGGGTTCTTCGGCAAGGATGTTGTCGAGCTCCGCCTATCGAAAATCCAGAACATAAGCTATAATATACCAGGATTCACTGGCGAGATTTTTGGGTTTGGCACCATGGTGATTCAAACCTTTGTCGGTGATCTTGTCATTCGGCATGTCGAACATCCCGACAAGACCTATAACAAATTGCAAAACGCCGTAAGCGACGCAGTTGAAACACAAGGGGATAATGAAGAAACTAGTATCTAAATTGCGCAAGAAGCAGCCTCAAGAGCCCGCTGGACGCATTACCACTGACACATTAGCTGAGCACCGCGAGCAAGTCCTTGCTGGTGGTCGTAAGTTTAAGTACCCGGTTCAGTACCAGCGCCATAAGCTGGTGGTAAACGCTATTATTATTGGTGTTGTTGCACTGATTCTTTTGATTGTCCTTGGATGGTACATGCTGTACGTCGCCAAGAACACCAGCGAATTTATGTACCGCGTGACGAAAGTGATTCCTGCGCCCGTAGCGGTTGTTGACGGCGAACAGGTGCATTACCACGATTATCTTATGAAATACCGCAGCGCCGCGCACTACTTAGTTGAGAAAGAGCAAATCGACGCCAACAGCGCCGACGGCAAGAGCCAGCTCGAATATGTGAAGACACAAGCTATGGATGACGCGATTGCTGATGCCTACGCTGGCAAGCTCGCTCGAGAGCTTGATGTGAATGTTACTGATGCCGAACTTGAAACATACCTAAAGCAACAACGCCAATCTGGCGGTGAAGAAGTGTCTGAAGTAACGTATAACGCCGTCATCCGCGATTACTATGGCTGGTCTCCGCAAGAATACCGTGAGGCTATGAAGAATAAACTCCTTCGTCAGAAGGTTGCCTATGCTGTAGATGCTCACGCCGAAGACGTCGCAAAGGGTATCGAGGACAAGGTTAAGGCTGGAAACACCGATTTGAAGGCAATTGCCGCTGAGCTCAACGAGGCAAACCTCGACACGGTTGTGTATGGGCCAGCTGAATGGGTGCCAAAGAGTAATCAAGACGGCGGTTTAGCCGCAGCAGCAGCGAAACTCTCGAAGGGGCAGGTTTCTACGAAGATCAAGCCAACTACCGGTGACGGCTACTACTACGTGAAGCTCGTTGATAGCAACGACAACGATGTTCAGTACGAATACATTTATGTACCTTTGAAGGAATTTGATACTCGGCTTGAGAAGATCGAGGCGGACAACAAGCTCACGCGCCTCATCAAGCTTGAAGATATCGACGAAACGACTGAACAAGAAAATTAACCAGCACATAACAGGGGAGGGTTCCATGTTTAGTGTCCCAGAACTTCACTACAATTACGATGCACTCGAAGGGGTGATTAGTGCGGAAATTATGGAGCTTCACCACGACAAGCACCACCAAGCGTATGTCGATAAGCTCAACGCCGCAATCGAAAAGTACCCAGAGCTTCAGAGCAAAAGCGTCGAAGCGCTGCTGCGTGAACTAAACGAACTTCCTGAGGACATTCGTACCGCGGTTCGCAATAATGGGGGCGGCCATTACAACCACTGCTTGTTTTGGCTTTGGATGTCACCGGATGGCGGCGGCGAGCCAACTGGTGCACTGAACGACGCAATTATTGCGCGCTACGGTTCTTTTGAAGCATTTATTGAAACGTTTAACGAGAAAGCGCTCGGCCTCTTTGGAAGCGGCTGGGTATGGCTGCAGCCGAATATGGATATCGTGACGACCCCTAATCAGGACTCACTTTTAAGTAGCGGGGGAGACGAGCCGATTCTTGGGCTTGATGTCTGGGAACATGCCTACTACCTAGACTATAAAAACCACCGCGACGAATACATAAAGGCATGGTGGAAGATTGTGAATTGGCCAGTGGCCGAACAGCGATACGAGAAATCGAGCTCCTAGCGGGGCTCTTTTTATGCCCTGAAATTGAACGCACCCCTTGCGGGCGCCTCATCCACTGGGGGAGAGGCGCCCACGAAGGGGTGTCATGGCGTTGCCGGTGCGGTGTGCGTGGTGAGGTGCGTGAAGTCGATGCCGAGCCGGTGGCACAGCAGGACGACATCACCGATGGGGACGTCCCTGAAGCTGCTGCTTCCTTTGCGTTGGACCCTCCACCATTCCTCGAGGATGCTGTGACGGCCGTCCACCTCCACGTAGCGCTCGAGCCGAGCGAACATGTGCGACAGGTCGGCGTCCGCTTCTTCTCGGAAGCGCTGCATCTCGGCGCTGCGCTGCGCTTCAGCCCGGCGCTCTGCGTCGCGCTTCTCTTGGCGCTTCTGCACTTCCGCGTCGATTTTCACCTGGTCCCGAATGGGGATGTCGATGAAAAGTCGCTTGCGCGGCCGATTGATCGCGAAGAGCACCATGTCGGGCGTCACCTGCGTCACGAGCTCGCGCCGCTCGAGCGTCACCGCGCCCGGCTTGCACCGGACGAAGTACACCTCTGCCATGGGGCTGAGCGGTACACTCGAGTCGGCGATAATGGGGTCGGCGGGGAGTACGATGTACTGGTTCCCACTGAACTCCTTCACCAGCTCGGAGAGCCGCTCGGGAATGCCACCGCCCTGTCGAACGAATGCCTCTTCGTTCAGGGCCTTGAGGGTGACGGTCTGTCCGCGGTCGCGGATGGGCTGCGCATTTAGCACGGGCGCCAGGCACTCCTGGAGGAGGCTGTCGAGTCGCTCGGGCTCGTCATCAACTGAACTCATAACCATTTCCTTAAAAGGACGTCAGGCGGAACCTGAATCGCTCCACCATGAAGCAACGGCCTTACTATAAAGAAAAAGGGGTGAGGGGGCAAACGTAACCAAGAAAAAAGTCCACCGCAGGGGTGAACTACTTTCTTGGCGGGCCCGACCGGATTCGAACCGGCGATCTCCTCCGTGACAGGGAGGCGTGATAGGCCAGCTTCACTACGAGCCCACGTAGATGAGTGCAACTTTCGCTGCGGCTTATGGCCTATAAGCTCAAATGATAATAGCATTTTTAAAGGGGATAATCAAGCCTTTCAGTGAGCTGCCTGTGACCGAGAAATAGCAAATGCTTATGCTATACTGAGCCTATGCAAAAGTGGGCGCAAAAACAAACAGGGTTTACTATCGTCGAGCTTCTTATTGTTATAGTGGTTATTGCGATTCTCGCGGCCATTACTATTGTTGCCTATAACGGTATTCAAAATAGAGCGCGTGACAGCGCGCTCCAGTCGGCTGCCTCGCAAGCTGCGAAACGGGTGGCGAGCCATAAGACGTTGAATGCAGATACGTTGCCAACGCTTCTCGAAGATGCAGGTGTGCGAGATTCAGGTGATACGCAGTACACCTATCTCCAAGTGAGTAGTACAAAGGAGTACTGCGTGTCCGCGGCAAGTGTAGCGAATGCAAGCCGTTCCTTCGCCTACAGTAGTGAAGCAGGGAGCGTTACGAGTGGTACATGTGTGACAAACCGAGTCACAAACCCAGGAGTTGAGACGGGAACGACAGGATGGGGGCTTTCGGTGAACAGTTCGACTGCCTCACGTTCGACCACGGCTGCACTTATTGGATCTTACGGGCTCCTTGTGACAACTTCTAGCACTGCCGACTCGGGTGTTTCATTTCCGGTTAGCGGCTCATTTGTAGCGGGTAATACCTACACGGCAAGCGTTAAAATAAAAGCCTTAAATGCTGCTAACTACTCGCTTTCAGTTCAAGGAACTGCCGGGGCGCCTTCGCGGCATAATCAGGCACTCGCTGCTAATGAAGAGGGGACATTCCGACTTACGTGGACAGCACCAGCAACGGGGAGCGCGGTATTTTATGCGTTGCGCCAAGGTGGACAAAGCGGTACGGCAACTTTTTACGTTGATGGTGCCGTGCTCGTTGATGGAGCTGCTGGGTATATGTATGGGCCAGACGGGGATAAGGGGTGGCTATGGACCGGGGCGGCGCATGGGTCTGCCTCGATTGGTCCAGCATTGACGCTGTAGGATGTCATCTCCTCATGGTATAATACTGAAGGTAAAGCGGGGGCATCACACGCCGTTATAGCTCAGCTGGTAGAGCAACACATTCGTAACGTGTAGGTCTCCGGTTCAATCCCGGATAACGGCTCCATATCATTATGCTAAAGAATACTCTCATTCACTCACTCAAAGAACTGGTTACTAACCGGTATCTTACGACGTTGAGTATAATTCTTGTTCTGCTTTCAGTCGCTTTTATTGTGTATATTCTTTTGACCGTACGCCCAAGCGATCTCCAGCTTGTGACGCACTACACCGCATTTGGGGTGACGCACCTTTATCGTGATCAATGGTTCTACCTGTTGAGCTTCGTTGGTTTCGCGGTGCTCGTTGCATTCCTACACATTGCCCTCGCTATCAAAATCTACATTACAAAGGGGCACCCGCTCGCGATTATGTTTGCTTGGTTCGGCATCGGTATCATTATTTTTGCCTGGATCACCGCGATTTCTATTATCAACGTTTGGTCACCGGTATAGGCACGGCGCATGCCAAAGTACATCGACGACCTTGAGCTGCCTCTCGGTAAGCGTACCAAATTCTACCGCTTTTTCGAGATGGTCCCAGCAATCCTTAGCTATGGTGCCTTTGCGCTTCTTATCGTGCTATCACTGGTATCGCCACTGTTGGCGGCGATTTACCTCATGCTTATTATTATTGTGCTGCTGGTTCGCGCGGTGGGGATTGTCTACCACACGCTGGCAGGGCACAACCGCCTGGTGAAAGCACAGCGCGTTAACTGGGCGCACCGCCTGGCTGAGCTTGAAAACGCCAAGGGGTCGTACGAACGTCACATCCACGCGAAGCCTGAAGGCTTTGGCATGATGCAGCACATCGAGAACCTTCGCCTTATTGGGGCGGATGAATCAGGAAGTTATCCAAAACCATCTGATATGTATAACGTCGTGATTGTTGCTGCGTATAACGAAGCCTACGAGGTGATTGAGCCGACCATTCGCTCACTGACCCGCACTTCCTATGACCACAAGAAGCTGATTGTGGTGCTCGCGTATGAAGAGCGAGGCGGCGATGACATTGAGCAAACCGCCAAGCGCCTCGCCGAAGAGTTCAAGAACAGCTTTATGACGTTCCAAATTGTGAAACACCCGCGCGACCTTCCTAATGAAGTGGTCGGTAAGGGTGGAAACATTACTTATGCGGGTAAGTTTATTCAGGGGTGGCTCGACGAAAAGGGGATTGAATACAAAAATGTAC
>CAZMJB010000004.1:0-32588 GCA_964566735.1 uncultured Candidatus Saccharibacteria bacterium | reverse complement strand
TAAAAAAGCGCGACCAAGCGCGCGATACAAGTCGGTTCGTTTCGTAATACATTCAACTAAAAAGTCAGATGGCCCGGGCCCCGGGGTTGGGGACCGGGCCTACTCCGTCTCGATGCGTGCGAACTACGCCGCGCGAGCTGGTCGGTTGCGGACTGGCCTGTTGATGGGCTCCGGGTCGCAGAATCCGCGCCCCTTCTTCAGGGTCTTCAACGCAACATTGCCACAAAAGACCGCAAGGACGGGTCTTCCAGGACTCACGCTCTCGTAGGGTCCGTAGATGACGACGCTCGTTCTCAAAGGAACCTCGATACTCATCTCGAATCCCTCGTTGTCGCGACCGATCGGCTCCCGCGGAACATACCGCAGCACAAATGACTCCCGCACGGGGACTTCGTGGTTGTCATTCGAACTCGCACGATACCGCACTTTCTTCCGCAAATCTGCGGACGCGCGACGCTCTGCGCGCTTTGCCAGTGCCTCAGTCAGCCATTCGTAAGCATCAAACTCACGCGCTTCCTGAGTGGGTGTTACTTCCAGCAACTACTTCTCGTTTCCCTCGAAAATGGACAGAGTACAATACAAAGTATAGCATAGGGGACTTCTCCTGTCGACCTCACAACAGGGGTGGTAAGTTCAAAACAGGGCTGGTAGAATAAGAACATGAAGCTATATTCGTGGAACGTCAACGGAATCCGTGCCGTCATTACCAAAGGCACTTTTCAAACTTTTATTGCCGAGCACCAGCCCGACGTATTGTGCCTCCAAGAAACAAAAGCAAAAGAAGGCCAAGCGGAAGTTGATCTTCCTGACTACCACGAATATTGGAATAGCGCTGACAAAGCTGGCTATAGCGGAACGGCAATCTTCAGTAAAGTAAAGCCACTCCAAGTTATAAATGGGTTTACCGATGACCTTGCCGAGAAGTACGGCCTGGCGGGCGATAGCTACGGCGACCCATCAAAGGAAGGCCGTGTAATTTCGGCAGAATTTGAAGATTTTTGGGTAGTAACCGTCTACACCCCTAACTCAAAAGGCGACTTGAGCCGCCTCGGCCTACGTCACACACAATGGGACCCAGCTTTCCTCGAGCACATTCAAGAGCTCGAAAAAACAAAGCCCGTACTATTTTGTGGGGACCTCAACGTTGCGCACAACGAAATCGACCTCGCCAACCCGAAGCCAAATGTTGGTAAGCACGGCTTCACCAATGAGGAGCGCGAAGGCTTCGACAACTTCGAAAGTGCCGGCTTCGTTGACACCTTCCGAAAAGCCTTTCCCGACAAAGCCGACGCCTACACCTGGTGGACGCACTGGGCGAATGCTCGTGCACGAAATGTAGGGTGGCGTATCGATTATTGGCTCGCGAGCAAGGGTATTGCCGATAGGGTAGTAGGCGCAGCGATTCACCCCGACGTCATGGGCTCAGACCACTGTCCGGTCAGTATTGAAATCGCATAGCGTGCGTAAATACTAAAAATATTGTATAGTATATCTATGCCGAAAAAGTTTGCTGTATTTGATATTGATGGAACACTTTTTCGTAGTGGGCTGTACCGCGAAGTGTTTTATGAACTCTACAAAATGGGCGTGCTCCCAAACGATTTGACCGAGCAAACAACCGAGAAACACCGCGAATATCGTCACCGCATCCACGGTAACGCTTTTGAAGAATTCGAAAAGATCATGGTGGACGGGCTTGATTCGTACTTGCCAAAACTCCGCGTTTCGGACTACGACGAGGCGGTAAAGCGAGTGCTCGATAAAAAAGCCGAGAACATTTACGTCTATACGCATAAACTCCTAAAAAAGCTTCAAGATGATGGATACTTTACCATCGCGATTAGTGGCTCTCAGCAAGAACTTGTCGAGCCATTTGCGCGCCGCAACAATTTTGACGCCTGGATTGGCTCCGAATGGGAGCGAAAAGGTGAATACTTTACCGGAAATACAGTAAAGACCCACACCGGCAAAGATAAAATTATCCATGGCCTCATGGAGACGTATGATTTAACCTTTGAAGATAGCTACGCAGTAGGGGATAGCAACGGTGATAGTGGTATGCTCTCAATCGTTGAGCACCCAATCGCCTTTAACCCGACCTACGAGCTCCTCGAAAAGGCGATTGCAAACAACTGGAAAGTAGTAGTTGAACGCAAAAATATTAGTTATGAATTAGAGGGTGGTGACAATGGACTTTTCCTACTGGCGCAAACAAACAAGCACTGAGCCGCTCTTTCCAGATATTGAGTGGAGTAAGCCCGAAAACCGCACCCAGGCCGGTAAGCTCGGCATTATAGGCGGCAATAAGCTCGGCTTTGCTGGTGTTGCCGAGGCGTATTCGGTTGCAACCCAGGCTGGGGTAGGGCAGGTCCGCGTATTACTTCCAGACGTTCTGAAGAAAACAATTCCCGCGGCAATTACCGACACCGTGTTTGGGCCAACTAATCCATCGGGAAGCCTCACAAAAGACGCTTCAGCCGACCTCGCGATGCTTGGAAACTGGGCCGACGGCATATTGCTCATTGGCGACGCAGGGCGAAGCAGCGAAACCGCCATTCTATACGAACAATTCCTCCAGGATTATTCTGGCCCACTCACTATTACCCGTGACGCGGTTGACCTTGTAAAAAATAGCTCTCAGGCGCTTGTGGACCGTCCAAAGACGCTGCTTATTATGTCATTCGCACAGCTGCAGAAGCTTTTCCAGTCGGTGTACTACCCGAAAGTCCTCACATTTAGTATGCAGCTCACGAATCTAGTCGAAGCACTGCATAAATTTACCATTACGTATCCCGTAAGCATTGCCGTGCTACACCGCGATACCTTTATTGTCGCGCACGATGGAAAAGTTACCACCACACCATGGGACAACCCAATGATGATCTGGCGAGGAAATGTAGCCGCAAAAGCTGCGACCTACTGGCTCTGGAGCCCTTCGAAACCGCTTGAAGCTACGTCGACGGCAATAATTGCAAAATAACTCTTTCAATGGTATGGTTACCCTATGAACATCGGTAGATTTGCCGAGGGCTACAGAAGGGATGATATTGACGTATCAAGCCAAGACCGTAACCTCATCAAAAGCGCGAGTAAGTCACTCATGCAAGGACCGCAAAAATGGTCTCATTTTTTTAGTGGGGTAGCACAGAATTATCTCGAGGGCGACAGTGACGATCTGAACGACATCAAAACAAACCTCGTGCGCTACGGGAGTCACTCGGTCCAACAATCTATCCAAAACACGACAGGTCTAATGCGCGAATACGCGTATCACTTCCCCTCGCTCGGAATGCTCTTAAATTCACTTAATTTTCACACGATTAACGGAGAGATGGTTCGCTACTGGGACAGACTGATTGACGGCGAGCACCAACCTGCACCCGACCGAATAGACATCACTGCAACACAAACTCGCCTCGGCATACGCGCAATGCAACTTGTTGCTGTACGGCGCGACTTCCAGCAACGGAGTAGGGAAGTTGGCGTGGCATCGCCAATCGACGGATCACTCGCTGGCCAAATAACAGAAATTGACGCGGGCGTTGCAATGCTTGAGTTCTTGAAAAACCTCCCCCCGGAAGAGCGCGACCGAATCGTTCTTATGCCCGCACCCGCAAACTTTGACTACGGCGCATCCGAGGAGCGATCGTTCGACTACCTCATGGTCGATATTGAAGGTCAGGAGGCGCGCGGTATTCAGGTTGCGACGAACTTCCGTGGTGCGCAGAAAAGCCTTCACGCACCCTATGATTCAGACTTCATTACAAAGGTTGATGGTATCGAGGATCTTAAAAACTTCGTCGGCGGCCATCTTGGAGACGATGGTCAGACAGGCAGAAAAGCTACACCCGGCCTCCTGTCAGCCGATTTTCTTCTAACCACCCCAACGATTAACCGTCTCGCTTCAGCCTTTGAGCTTGATGAGCTAAAAGGCTATAAGGGCATGCTTATTGATGCACGAACAATCGCTCGCGAAGTAATGCCTGTTATTGTCGACGAGGGGCGTATTGGTCGTCTTGCTGGCGTCATGGGTGAAAGAATCCTCACTGACTTGTATAAATAAAACCCCGCACTGCGAGGTTTGTATGCTACTGGTGGGCGAGGAGGGACTTGAACCCTCACTCCATTGCTGGAACCAGATTTTGAGTCTAGCGCGTCTACCGATTCCGCCACTCGCCCAAATTACTATCGCGCAAGCGCGTCTACGCATGTTACGTAATCCGCCACTCGCCCAAATTACTATCGCGCAAGCGCGTCTACGCATGTTACGTAATCCGCCACTCGCCCAAATAACTTTAGTATTGTACAATAAAAGACAGTAAGATAACAGAGTATGAATCCAAATAATGGTAGCCAGAGTGGGGGCGGGCCGAACCCTTCCACTCCTCAAGATAATCAGTCGGCCGCTGCGAACGTTCTGCGTTCGCAGATTGATGCCCTATATGGCGACCGTCCCGTTGCTTCCGTCCCTGAACGTCCAGCTGAAAACCAGCAGGCAAGGGGAGCAAACCCCTATAACCGTACCCACGAAGAACACCCTCAGCCGCAAGCTGAGCAATGGAAAGCCTATCACAGCGCTTGGCAAAACTATTATCAGCAGTATTACGCCGCCTACTACGCGCACCAACAAGCGCAGCAGCAAGCACTGCAGGGCAAAACAACTCAAGCTCAAGATGAAAAACCTGCCGAAGCACCACAGGCTGCTCAATCGGGCCCTCAAAGTTATTTCTCACAGCACACCGACCTCGAAGAAACCGCCGAAGACCTTTCAAAAGACCAAGCTCTTTACGAGCTCCGTCAAAAATTACTCGGTAAGGTGAAAGCCCAGGCAACAAAAGTACGCAGAAGCCGACATTTCGTGCCCATCGTAGCGTCACTTGCGGTTATTTTAGTATTCGTATTCCTGCAGTACAACCGGGTAATATTTGGAGCTGTAAACGCCTATGTTTCACCAGGTTCAATCGACCCACAAAACATTGTTATTGACCCAAGCGGCGCTACGGCAGTGAGCGAAGACCCTCGTCTTATCATTCCGAAGGTGAACGTTGACGTTCCAGTCCTGTACGACATTGGCAATGACTACGATTCACAGATGGCAGCCATGGAAAAAGGCGTGGCGCACTTTGCAATCCCGGGCGCAAGTAGCCACCCAGGAGAGCTCGGTAACACCGTCATCTCAGGACATAGTAGTAATGACCTCTTCGATAGGGGTGAGTATAAATTTATTTTTGCCCAACTCGAGAAGCTTCAGGAAGGTGACACCATTTACGCCAACTACGAAGGTAAGCGCTACACGTATGTTGTAACAAAAAAAGAAGTTGTGATGCCAACAGAAGTGAGTAAGCTGGTATACCCAACCGACAAACCTATCCTGACACTTATTACCTGTACACCCCTTGGAACATCCGAGAAGCGCCTCCTTGTCACCGCAGAACAGGTGAGCCCAGACCCAGCCAAGGCCGCCGCAGCGCCATCGGGGAGTAGTGAAAGTGCCGGAGAAGCATTGATTCCGGGTAGTCCCGCACCGACACTTCTTGAACGCCTCTTCGGCGCTCGATAATTCTACCATTTTGTAAGAGTTCTTATTCGAGAATCATCTTCACGCGTTGAAGGTGATAGCCGCTATCATTCTTGCCAACCGCATAGAAGAACCGTCCGTTTTGGCTAAGGCCAGCGTCGAAGCCAGGCTCAACAGTCATGATTGAATACACGTTACTGCCATCGAAGTCGCGCATGACAAGTGATCCGCCATCATCATTCCAAAGGTGCGCCGTATCAAGCCACTTCAATGTACTTACCGGTGTGCCGTTCGCAGCAGCGACCATGCCGACTGCAGGGCGGGTGTGTTCGATTTCAAAGCTCTTGTAGTTGCCGCCAGATTGGGCAAAAACGTAGTCGCTGCCCGGGCTGAATGAAAGTGCAGACACAGCACCAGAAAGTTCCATGTTGGCAAATTCTTTTAAGCTGCTATTGTCCTGGGCACTCGATGAAGGGTACCTTCCTTTTAGGATAGACACGATATTGCCCTCAGCAATCGCAACGTAGTCGTTGCTAAAATAGCGTCCCGTTGCAATCTTAAGCACGGTGTCCGCCGCAGGTGCTTCACGAAGAATGTGGGGAGATTCATCGCCATCACGGTACACACCCGCCACGCGGTGCGTTGCATCGCTTGGGTCGATACCCACATAACTGAGAATTGTATTGTCATACACCGAGAACGACTCAACGTGTGTTACCAGCGCGCGTGACAATGTACCAGCAGAAAGATCGATTTTGCGGAGCGTCCCATCGTTCGTAAGGCCAAACAGCACTTTTCCGTTGGTGCTCGCAAACTGCAAATTATTAAAGCCGACGTTCAAAACTTGCGTTACGTTAATAGTTTGAGAAGCATTTTGCGTATCAACAACGAGCCACTCCGTTTGGTCTTGATAGACATGCTTTACCAATACGTAGCGACTACCGCTGTCCCAGGAAGCAATCACAAACGAGTGGACTACACCTTCGGTTGCCGCGTCCGTATAGCTCGCACGAGGCAATTCAAGCGTACTCGATTTCACATCTTCCGCACGAAGGTCAACCAGCTGGAATCGAGGCGCATCGGTCGTTTCGTGTGCCACTACCCATTTACTGTCAGGGGAAATCTTCGTACCTGCAAGCGCTTCATAGGTCGTCACGGTTTGTACCGGTCGCTCCGTTGGCACAAGACGGGTATAATCGAGCCACGTTAAGGTGCCGGCGTTAATGGTAAGGGTACGGGTCCAGTCTTGGTAGCCTGACTTTGTCATCTTCACAGTATGGGTTCCGGCAACAACTGTCTGTTTTGTCGCAGTGCGGCTTCCAATATTTCGGCCATCTATATATACATCGGCGCTATTTGGCGCTGAATCGAACTGAAGTAGGGCGCCTTGTTCGAGACGACCATTATCGCTGTCGAGGCGGAATCCGAGCATAAAGAGAATCGCGGCAGTAGCGATGATGATGACGGAGAGAGTCGCAATACTCGAAAGAATGATGCGGCGAATAAGAAATTGTTTCTTGGTTGGCTTTTTAAACATAATATATCTCAGTAAAGTATAGCAAACTATCTTAAATATTCGTTAAAAATGGGGCTTGCATAAGCGTCATGATGGCACTAGTATAGAGAGTAACACTGCGTGGGCGAATAAACATATTTTCCCACCTGTATTAATGCGAGAACCTGCGAGGTAAATTTAATTCATGGCACCACACAAATCTGTCACTATTAATGGCCGTCGTTATGACGCCGTTACTGGTCTTCCAATTGAAGAAGTACAGGTCACCGCTCCCGACAAGACTCCTATCAAGAAGCCTAAGGCGACCCCAGCACCAAAAGCCGCACCGCGCACCAGCCGTGGTGTATCAACTTCAGAAGCCGTCCACAGCACTGCGCAACGCTCTCAAACGTTACACCGCCGTGCAGCCAAGAAGCCTGAGGCACCAAACAAACCAATTACGAAGCGTAAGGCTCCGGGCCGTCACATGGACTTTGCAAAAAGCACCAGTGTGACTAAGTTTGCGAAACACCCTGAAACAAAGCCAGTAGCCACTGCTACTCCTAAGGCAGTTGTTGCACCAGCGCCAAAGCCAGCAGTCAAGCCAGACAAGCCTGCGAAGTCGCACCCCGTTGCCCAGCGCGCTATCGCTCGTGCTGATGCGAAAAAGAGTGCCGCCGCTCCAGCGAAGCCGGTTACTGCAAAAGACATAAAGGACGAGGCGATCTCGAAAGCCCTCGCGGCCCCGAAGCAAAAAGCCGCTAAGCCTGCGAAGAAAGACCGCAAGGTACTCCGCCGCGTGATTATTATTGGCTCAATCATTCTTGCGGTACTCATTATTGTATTTGCGGCATGGCGCCTTATTCCGACAATTTCAGTGAGCGTTGCCGCAGCTCAAGCAGGCATCGAAGCAACCTACCCAGAATACACACCAGACGGCTACACCCTCAGCCAACCGGTCACGTTTGGCGATGGGCAAGTAACGCTTAGATTTGCATCGAACAGCAGCGACAATTACTACACCGTTGACCAAGTCCGTAGCTCATGGGACTCATCAGCCGTCCTCGACAACGTTGTAACTCCAGCTGCTGGCGCAAACTACGTAACCACAAAGGAGCGCGGCCTGACTATCTACACCTACGACAGCAACGCTGCTTGGGTAAACGGTGGCATTCTTTACCAGATTGATAGCAAGGCGCCACTGAGCGGCGATCAGATTCGTCGTATTGCAACTAGTCTTTAAAACTTTCTCGAGTGAGAAGCAAAATAGCCCGTAGCGTTTCCACGGAACTGGCTTCACGCAATAAACCGTAAGGGTCTCAACGTCTTACGGTTTATTGGTTACGCGAAGTGTCCTTTGGAAAGCTACGGGCTATTTTGCCCTCCACCTCTGAAAATGTGCTATAATTAGGGCAATTATGACGACTGTTCGAACTCGATTTGCTCCTAGCCCAACTGGTTTTATGCACGTTGGTGGTGTGCGCACTGCATTGTTTGCTTGGCTTTTAGCACAACAGGCTAAATTAAACGGCGAGGGGACTTTTATTCTTCGTATTGAAGATACCGATAAGGTTCGAGAAGTGGCGGGCAGTATTGAGCAGATTGAAAATAGCTTGAAGTGGCTTGGCATTCAGTGGGATGAGGGCGTTGACCAAGGTGGACCCGATGCGCCGTATAAGCAGTCCGAGCGTCTCGACATTTATAAAGAGTGGGCACAAAAACTAATTGATAGTGGACGCGCCTATGCCGACCCATACACCCCAGAAGAACTTGAGGCTTTCCGAGAGCAGGCTAAGGCTGAAAAACGACCATTCCTTTTCCGCCACCATCGCCCTGAAAACCCACCAGCCTGGGACGGCACGCAGCCGCTGCGCTTTAAGTCTGACCCAAAGCCGTACCAATGGACCGATGCGGTCATGGGCAACCTTTCAACAGCCGAAGACGCGATTGACGATTTCATTCTGATTAAAAGCGATGGCTACCCAACATACAATTTCTGTCACATCGTTGACGACGCAATTATGGGCGTGACCCACGTACTGCGTAGCCAGGAGTTCGTCAGCTCAACGCCGAAGTTCCTGAATCTCTACGAGGCCCTTGAGGTTGAGCGCCCGACGCTTGCGACACTTCCATTTGTGATGGCAATCGACGGTAAGAAAAAGCTAGGCAAGCGCGACGGTGCAAAAGACATCCTCGAATATGCCAAAGAAGGCTACCTGCCTGAAGCAATGGCCAACTTCCTTGCTACCCTTGGCTGGAACGATGGCACCGAGCAAGAAGTATTTACGATTCAAGAACTTATCGAGAAGTTCTCGCTTGACCGTGTCCAAAAAAGCCCGGCTCGTTTCGACGAGCAGCGCCTTCTATGGCTCAACGGCCAACACATCCGAAGCCTGAGCCTCGACGACCTTTACACGCGTATCGCCGATTTCTGGCCAGCATCGGCCGCAGGGGCGAGCGAAGAAAGCAAGAAACAAGTCCTTGCACTTGTTCAGGACCGCCTGAAGACTCTCACCGATCTGCCGGTTCTTACAAGTTACTTCTTTGAGGAGCCAACCCCAAACTGGGAAATGATTTCAAGTAACAAGCAGCTTGCCAAGCTTTCCAACGAAGAGCTACGGAGTCTCCTTGAAACTGCTCAAACTGCACTTTCAGATTCTGACTTTGGCGCAGAGGCTATACAAGAAACCCTTAACCAACTGATTGAAACAACTGGTCAAAAGCCAGGCATCCTCTTTAGCCTCATCCGCCTTGCAGTCTCATGGGCACCGTTTAGTCCAGCCCTGAACGACACGCTTGCCGTGCTCGGTAAAGAACGCTCTCTTAAGCGTCTCGAGCTTGCACTCACTACGATAGAATAATTTCAAGCTACGACAAAACCCCGCCTAGTTCCTGGAGGAACCGGCGGGGTTCCGTCATCAGGAGGCGGGGCGTAGCTTGTGGACGAAGACGTAGACGAATCCCGTCATATGGCTGGAGTCAGCCTTTACGCCGACATCCTCTCCGATGCCCATCTCTGTGAGCAGGGCTTGCGCCATTGCTGTGGCGTGGTCCTCGAACGAGTGACCGGGCCTTCCGTAGCCGAATCGAGCGAGGTCGGCGTCCTTCACGAGGAAAGTGGCTGTACTGGATCCGGAATACTTTCCCTTGCGGACCAGCGAGCGCTGCGCTCGACGAACCGCTCGTGAAAGCGCGGGGCGAAGCGCGGCACGAAGCTTCGCATCGCGGAGGTTATTCCACGCCCGCTGGATGCGGTCTTCCTGCTCTCGGGTCAAATCCGAGCTCATTATCTATACCCTTCTCGAACAAGCGCAAAAGCGATGTGCTACTGCGTCTATATACTTAATACCATATTAATTGTTATTAGTCAATAGTAGCGCGGGCACGCATTGCCGTCTGCTGACCCAATTTCTCGTGCTATACTATGCTTATGTTTAAACGCAAATCAACAGACGTAACGTATAACGCATACGGCGCAAAAAAGACGCACAAATTTACCACTTGGATACGCAGTCACAAAAAGCTCGCCATTATTCTTGGCGTTGCTGGGGTGCTGGTTATTGGCGGCGGTGCTGTTGGCGCGTTTTACCTCTTTAACCAAAAACCAGTTGAGAACGCACAGGTCGCAGAAATACCAGCGCCAGAACCGGAACCAGAGCCAATCAAATATTACTCGCCACTCACGGGTAGCCTCGTTGCAAACGAAGACGCCACAAAACAAGCCGTCACAGCTGTCATGATAGAAAATAGCCCAAGCGCTCGTCCACAATCGGGTATTAAAGATAGCGGCGTAGTATTTGAGGCCGTCGCCGAGGGTGGTATTACACGCTTCCTCGTTGTTTACCAAGAGCAAAAACCACAACTCGTTGGACCAGTGCGAAGTGTACGCATGTACTATGTCGACTGGGCGGCAGCCTTTAATGCGAGTATTGCGCACATTGGCGGAAGCGCCGCGGCACTAAAAGAAGTCCGAAACGGCAGCTATCGTGACATCGACCAGTTCTTTAACGCATCGACCTATTGGCGTGCGACCGACCGCTATGCACCACATAACGTGTATACGAGCTTCGAAAAACTCGACGCCTTAAACGCAAAGAAGGGGTACACCACCTCAGCCTTTACCGGCTTCACTCGCAAAGATAGCAGCGCAAGCACAACCCCGAACGCAACAAGCGTCAGTGTGACCGTCAGCAGCCCGAACTATAACAGCACTTACACATATAACGCACAGACTAATACCTACGATCGCTCCCTTGGCGGACAACCTCACCTCGATAGGGAAGGCGGGCAAATTAGCCCTCGCGTCGTTATTGCAATGCGCGTAAACCAGTCAACTGTTCTTGAAGATGGCTACCGGACCGAGATAAATGCTATCGGCAGTGGCACGGCATATATCTTCCAAGATGGCACTGTTCAGGAAGTAACCTGGAGCAAACCAAGCAAGACCGCGCAAATTACCTTCAAGGATGCCGAAGGGAAAGACGTACCCCTTGCGCGTGGCCAAACCTGGATTACCGCCGTCCCCAATGGCAAGGCGGTCACATGGCAGTAGACCCACAAAAATCAAAGCCGCAGCTTGTTAAAGATTTCTGGCCACGGTTTAAGCGTGGAACCGTTGTACTTATTGTTGTGCTGCAGGTGCTTATTCTCATCGCTCTTGCTGCGCTCCTCAGCACCAGTGGCTTCTTCAACGATAACCCACTTGGCTTTACCGCAACTCTTATTGCCCAGAGTATTATTGGTATCGTTGCGTCGGTCATTATTTACCATGTTGTTGCAAAGCCAATCAAACACCTCCTTGCGGCTCTCGTGCATGTAGCCGGAGAACCAACCAATACTGCGCCACCAAACCCGAATGAGGCCAAGTTTGAAAAAAGCGGCTTCAAACCAGTACTTCAAACCGTCTACCAGCTTGCCTCTGAAATGAAAGACCCAATTGCCGAAGGCGCTGCGTCATCAAGCCCCGCTGTAAGTAATAACGTACAATCAGTGCTCAATACCGCGCTCGACCAAGCAATCTGCGGATTTGTCATCATGAATCAAAAGCGCGTCATTACCTACGCAAGTAAAGCAACACCACTAAAGGTAAATACCGAAGGGGTAGAGTCGCTCGATTTATTGTTTGGCGAAAACGACACCCTCGAAAAGTGGTGGGACGAATGCGAGCAAACGGCCGTCCATGCAGAAAAGACCTGGCCGCGCATTCCAAACAAACTTCCAAATGAAGAGAACCGTCGCTTCTTTGATGTCATCGCTTCTTATAATAAGGGCACCGAGAGCGAAATGGTGATTACCCTCATTGACCGTACCCACCTGTACGAAATTGGCGAAGAAGAGCTCGACTTTATTGCATTTGCGGCCCACGAACTTCGCGGCCCAATTACGGTAATCCGTGGTTACATTGATGTCCTTACCGACGAGCTCGATGGGGTACTACAGGAAGACCAAAAAGAGCTATTCCGTCGCCTTACCGTCTCAGCAAATCGACTCTCTGGCTATATTAATAACATCCTTAACACCTCGCGCTATGACCGTCGCCACCTCCGTATGCACCTGGCCGAAACAACCATTAGTGATGTGTACAGGACAATCCGTGACGACATGGCACTGCGCGCCAGCTCGCAAAACCGCCTCCTTTCGGTCAATATTCCCGATGGCCTTCCGACCGTTGCCGCCGATACCGCCAGCCTTGGGGAGGTATTCGGCAACCTCATCGACAATGCAATTAAATACAGCAATGAAGGTGGCGCCATCAACGTCAGTGCGGTCTCGAAAGGCGACTTGGTTGAATGGATTGTCGAAGACCATGGTATCGGCATGCCATCGAGTGTGGTGAGCAACTTGTTCCAAAAGTTCTACCGCTCACACCGTTCGCGCGAAACTGTTGCCGGCACGGGTATTGGCCTCTATATTAGTAAGGCAATTGTCGAGTCACACGGCGGAAACATTAGCGTGCGCAGCGAAGATGGCAGGGGTTCGACTTTCATCGTGTCACTGCCAACCTACAAAATGGTTGCGGACAAGATTAATCAAAGTAATAATGGTAACGAAACCTTAATCAATAGCAATGGTAGCTGGATTAAGAACCATAATATGTATAGGGGATAAACCGTGGCGATTAAAACCATTCTTATTGTTGAAGACGACCGATTTATTGGTGAAATGTACGTGCGCAGCCTGAAAAAAGCTGGCTACGAAGTTGACTGGATGGTCGATGGTAACGACGGGCTGATTGCGGCGCGCAATAAACAGTACGACCTCGTGCTCCTAGACGTCATGCTCCCAGAACGACGTGGCTCTGAAATCCTCGATGCACTTCGTGGAGCAGAAGACCTCATTCCGCACTCACGCGTGATTGTACTGACCAACTTCGAACAAGACGACGAATCACGTATGGCCATGGAAGCCCGCGCCGACGCTTACCTTATTAAGGCCGAGATTACTCCAAATAAACTTCTTTCTGTCATTGAGCAGCTCGGCTAAACCATGGACAGAGATCACCGACTGGACGCGCCCGACAACGAAGCCCTAAGTGCTATTTCCCAGCTCGACGACCACAGTGAACTCACGACTATTTATCGCCGCGCCCATAGTGAGTGGGAGGGTGTCGATATTATGTCGCGTGATGCTCGCGAGAGTAAGCTCAAGGCCGAGAAGCTTCGTATTAGTCTGTCGCTTCGAAAATGGTTTGTACCGATTGGGCTGCTGATTCCACTACCGTTTATCATTATGTCGCTATTCGTGACGTTTGCGGGTAAGTACTTCGATGTCGCAACGCTCGGCTTTATGACGCTACCGCTCCTTATCGGTATTGGGTTTGTCCTGTTTCTTTCATACAAGGGATTTCGGTACGGGTATAGGATTTTTTACACGCACGGCACAAAGGGGTTGCCGTTCATTTTATGCCTCGTTGCGTTACTTGGTTTGAGCTTGAATCCACTCTTTTTGCTAACAGAACCCCTCCACACGGGTGACCATACCATCGACGGCTTTATCGTTGCAGCTGGAGTGCTTATCTTGAGTGTTATCTATAGCGCAATCATGACGTTTGTTTGGTCGTCACCACGACTTTCGTCGGGCTTGAAGATTGCCTGCGTGGGGATTATGGCGCTGGTTATTGCGATTGGCACGGCTATCCTTTACTTGACTTAGGTGGACAGGGGAGGGGTTTTTTGGTAATATAACTCAGTTGCAACGAGGCCCCATATCCTTCGGATATACGGCCAAATTGCTCGGAAATGATTTTGAAAGCCAGCTTTCAAAATGCAGTTCGCTCACAATTTGGCCTCATCGTCTAACGGTTAGGACATCAGGTTCTCATCCTGGCAATCGGAGTTCGATTCTCCGTGAGGTCACCATAGAAAGAACGTCAGCTTGTCTGGCGTTTTTTCTATGGTGGGGCTTGCGCAGCAAGCATCGAACTCCGGACGGCAGTTCGAACATGCCCGGCGAAACGTGTTTCGCAAACCGGCACATGGCGAAGCATTCTCCGTGAAGTCACCACGAAGACAGCTCACCCGATGGTGGGCTTTTTTCGTGGTTAATCATGTATGGATGAGCTGACCTCTGCGATGCTATACTGAACCAAATGACAAAACAGACCAAAACCGTACCAAAGTATTTACGAATTCTGATTCCTGGGCTGCTTATATTGGTATGGTTCGTAGCAGGGGGTATTGGCGGGCCGTACTTCGGACGGATCGATGAAGTTGCGAGTAATGACCAAACAACTTTCCTGCCAGCAAGCGCTGAATCAACCCAAGTCACAAAAGAGCTAAAAAAGTTCCAGGACGAAACTTCAATTCCGTCTATTTTAGTCTTTAACGAAGAGGGTACACAGCTTTCAAGTGAATCGCTCGCCGTAATAGGTGAGGCTACTCAATCGTTATCTGATATTGAAGGGGTGAGCGGGCAAATTTCGCCACCAATCGTTTCCGAAGACGGCGAAGCGGCTCTTGTTCTCGTGAACATGGAGAGCGGAACAGAGTATCGTGAGTTTGTCGCGGAGATTCGCACGACGCTCGACGAAGCGGAGCTTTCTTCGGAATATTATGTTTCGGGACCGGTCGGATTTCTTAACGATTTAGGGGAGGCCTTTGCTGGAATCGACGGGCTTCTGCTGGTAGTTGCACTGGCAGTAGTATGTATTATCTTGCTTCTCGTCTATCGATCCCCAATCCTGCCGTTCATCGTCCTTATTAACTCACTCTTCGCGCTGTGTGCAGCGATTCTTGTGGTGTTTTACTTAGCCCAAGCCGGACTGATTGCACTCAATGGACAAGTGCAAGGCATTCTTTTCATTCTCGTGATTGGTGCCGCCACGGATTATGCACTCCTCTTTGTGTCTCGCTACCGTGAAGAGTTAACACGCCATAAAGAAGTCCACAAAGCCATCATTGCCAGCTGGAAGCGCTCACTCGAGCCAATTGTTGCTGCCGGTGGGACGGTCATTGCCGGCCTCTTATGTCTACTACTTTCTGATCTCAGTTCCAATAAAGCGCTAGGGCCGGTAGGGGCGATTGGTATTGCCCTTGCTATTGTCGCCACGCTGACATTCCTCCCAAGCCTCCTCATGCTTTTCGGCAGGGTAGCGTTCTGGCCACGCAAACCAAAGGTAGCGGAAACCAGCGTCGCAACCATTGAAAGTAAAGGGCTCTGGCCTGCAATAGCACGCTTTTTAAAGCGACGTTCGCGCATCATCTGGATAGCTTCTACTGCCGTACTCGTCGTGATGTCACTGGGTATTGTCCAGCTAAAAGCGGATGGTGTTGCCCAAAGTGACCTTATCCTCGGTTCATCTGATGCTCGAAACGGGCAATCGGTCATTGATGCCCACTTCCCGGGAGGCTCTGGCACCCCGGTGCAAATTATCGCACCGTCAGAGGATCTCGAGGCGATCACTGAATCGCTTACGGAAATAGAAGGGGTCGCATCGATATCAGTTCGTGCTGACAATTCTCCTTCAGGATCGTTGCCGCTGACGGGTGATCAAACCCAAGTTCCAATTTTCGCTGCTGCCACGCCAAAGGTAGTCGATGGAGAGGTGTTGATTGAAGCAACGCTTCAAGACGCGGCTGATTCAAAAGAAGCTGAAGAAACAATTATCACCATGCGCGAAACACTCCACGCTATTGATCAATCAATCCTTGTTGGGGGAGTAAGCGCAACCCAACTTGACACAAAAACAAGTGCCGAGCACGACAGGGCGGTCGTTATTCCGGCGGTGCTTGTAGTGATTACCGTCATTCTGATGTTGTTACTGCGCTCAATCCTCGCGCCTATCATCCTGCTTATTACCACCGTGCTCTCATTCACCGCAACACTCGGTATTTCGGCACTCATTTTCAATAATATCCTTGGATTGCCGGGCGCCGATCCATCGGTAGTGCTCTATGGGTTCATTTTCCTTGTCGCATTAGGCATCGACTATAATATTTTCCTTATGACCCGCGTACGCGAAGAGTCGCTCCGCGTGGGAACACGAAGGGGAGTCCTTATCGGACTTATCGTAACCGGTAGTGTTATCACCTCGGCCGGCATTGTTCTAGCGGCTACGTTCGCAGCCCTCGCAGTAATTCCAATTCTCTTCCTCCTGCAACTTGCGTTTATCGTTGCATTCGGAGTGTTGCTCGACACCACTGTCGTTCGGTCGCTCTTAGTCCCAGCTATTATTTATGAACTAGATAATAAGTCATGGTGGCCGGCTCAAATCTCTTCAACGAAGACTTCGTCAACCGATAAGCCAAGAGCCTGAGCAAAACGATCAAGCTGCTGAAACTTACAGTACTTAATGGGAATGCCATCTTCATCGACGACGCGGTAATAGTGGTCAAAATAACGAGTTTCACCTTTAAAGGTCTTAGCAGTTGTAGGTTCATTAATGCGAACGACACGCCACACGGGATAGTCGGCAAGGATTCGTTTTATTTTTGCATAATGATTAAACGCCATATATCGTATCGTAGCCTATTTTTATGAATAATATAAGCGCTGGTCTCTGATATAGTAAGAATACCTATGCACGCTGATTCACTTCTTACGCTCAAGACTTCTAAAGAAATTATTGACACCAGCCTCAACGACTACAGTAGGCGCCGCATTCAGGATGCCGAAACCATTGGACCAAATTATGTCCGCCTTCGCCAATCAATTGACTCGCTTATCCGCGTGGGAGGCAAGCGCCTTCGACCGTACATTGTACTGAGTATTTACCAGGCATATGCACCAAACGAACCTATTGAAAACGTTATTCCCGCAGCCGTTGCACAAGAACTCATCCACTTATCAATGCTCGTGCATGATGACATTATTGACCGTGATCTTGTCCGATACGGTATCCCCAATGTCGCTGGCTACTACGAAAAATACTATGAGCCATTCGTACCACGCTCTGAGGAGCGAAAACACTTCGCGCTGAGTGCCGCACTGCTAGCGGGCGATGCGCTCATTGCAGATGCACACCAAGAAATCCGCGCCACCCGTCGACCACTCGAACTTGTCCAGAAAGCCGAAGATATTCTTTCACAATCTATTTTTGACGTTATTGGCGGAGAACTTCTTGATACCGAAGTTGGCGTACTTCCAAAAGGAAGTATTGAACCACTTGCCGTCGCCGAACACAAAACGAGTAGCTATTCTTTTGTGGGTCCGCTCATGACCGGCGCTGTACTTGCCGAAGCACCAGAAAAAGACGTCGAAATGCTTAAAGACCTTGGGAAGCTTTTGGGTATTGGCTACCAACTCAAAGACGACCTCCTAGGCATGTTTGGTGACGAGCAAAAAACCGGTAAGAGTACGACGACCGACATCAAAGAGGGTAAGCGAACCTTCATGATTCAAGAATTCGAGCGCCTCGCCGGCGAAGCAGAACAGGCAGAATTCTTCGCTATCTTCCACCGTGAAGATGCAACGGCAGAAGAAATCGCCCATGCTCGGCTGCTCCTTATCCAAACTGGTGCTGAGAAGGCAATCGAGGACCGCATCTCGCAGTACCAAGCGCAGTGTGAAGCAATTATTACCGGGCTAGCCATCGCCGAATCCGCAAAAGCATCACTGCTTTCGCTCGTAAAGCTTTGTCTTGTAAGGGAGTCGTAAATGGAGCTCTATGCTAAGGTTTCCTACACGTTAAGTCGACAGCTCACGCTCGACTATTCAACGTCGTTTGGAAAAAGCAGCGGGCTTTTCTCGAAAGAAATTCAGCCACACATTTATGCAATCTACGGACTCGTGCGCATTGCTGATGAAATCGTCGATACGTACAAGGGGGCAGACCAAGCAGAACTATTAAACGAGCTTGAACAGGAAACCTATCGTACGCTAAAAACAGGGTATAGTACAAACCCAATCGTGCACGCTTTTGCCCTAACTGCAAATAGGTATGGCATCGAGGATGACCTGATTGCTCCGTTTTTTGAAAGCATGCGACTCGATCTTACCCCGCAAACGTACACACCAGAACTCTACAAGCAGTACATCCACGGTTCAGCCGAAGTCATTGGACTCATGTGCCTTCGTGTGTTTGTCGATGATCTGGCTCGATACAAGAAACTTCAAAAAGGTGCCGAAAGCCTAGGCGCCGCTTATCAAAAGGTAAACTTCCTACGCGACATCGCCAGTGACTACCGCGAGCGTCAGCGTGTCTATTTTCCGGGGGTCACTTTTGACACCTTTGACGAGCACGCTAAGCAAATGATTATTTCCGATATACGAAACAATTTTGCGGCAGCGGCGCCTTCGGTTAAAGAGCTTCCTGTATCGGCGCGAAAGGCGGTTGCGCTGAGCTTTAAGTACTATCATGAACTGCTTAAAGTGCTCGAGCGCACCCCCGTAGAAGTCCTCAAATCAACCCGGGTTCGAGTACCAAATAGCAAGAAGCTCCAACTTTTCGTTGGCCAAACGTTGAAAGTGAGCAGATAGATGGCGAAAATAGTAATAATCGGGGCCGGCATTGGCGGACTCGCCACTGCAAACCTCCTCGCACAAGACGGGCACGAGGTGCATGTATACGAAAAGAACGCACAGCTTGGTGGCCGAGCCGGGCAATTTGAGAAAGACGGATTCACGTTTGACACCGGCCCTTCATGGTACCTAATGCCAACCGTCTTTGACCACTATTTCCGCCGACTCGGAACAAGCGCGGCTGAGCAGCTGGACCTCATTCAACTTCGTCCCGCCTATAAAATTTATTCCGGCGACAAACCGCTTACTATTACCGGGGATGTTAGTGCGGATGCGCAAACATTCGAATCGCTTGAAAAGGGAAGTGGCGAGGCGTTAAAAACCTACGTCGCGAAAAGTCGAACCACCTACGCATTGGCGCTTCAGCACTTTCTGTACAGTAACTTTGATTGCCTAAATAGCGTTCTCAATACCCAGATCCTACGTCGCTTGGGCAACATGCTTTATCTTGCAAAAACTCCCATCCATTCATATGTGAGTCGCTATTTTAAGAATCCTCGCCTCCAACAAATCCTTGAATACCATACCGTCTTTTTAGGAAGCTCTCCTTATTCTGCTCCCGGGCTCTATAGCCTCATGAGCGCACTCGATTTCGACGAAGGTGTTTATTACCCGAAAGGAACAATGTACGCGGTAGTGGAGTCGCTTGTAAGCATCGGCAATTCGCTGGGAGTGCAGTACCACCTCAATAGTGACGTTACAAAAATAGTCGTACACAATAAGCAAGCCTCGGGCATTTTACTCGCAACGGGCGAAGAGGTGCATGCCGACGTTGTTATTTCAAATGCCGACCTTCACTTCACCGAAACACAGCTCCTCGAACCTAAGCAACAGACCTACCCTGAATCGTATTGGCGTAAAAAAGAAGCCAGCCCAAGCGCACTCCTGATGTTCCTTGGAATAAAAGGGAAGGTGCCAGAATTCGAACACCACACACTGCTATTCACCGCAGATTGGAAATCTAATTTCGAGGCAATTTTCGACAAGAAAATAGTCCCTACCCCGGCTTCACTTTACATCTCAAAAACCAGCCAGTCAGACGCTACCGCTCCGCAGGGGCACGAGAACATTTTCGTGCTCGTTCCGCTACCCGCTGGAATACAACTCACAGACGAAGAACAAGAGTCGCTAGCGGACACGTTCCTTGAGCAAATTAAGAAGACGACCGGAGTCGATCTGAAATCTCGAACCGTGACACGAACTCTTTTTGGACCAAATAACTTCATTGAGAAATACAATTCATGGCAGGCCAGCATGCTTGGACCGTCGCACAAACTCGTACAAAGTGCCTTTTTCAGAGCGAATAATCAAAGCAAAAGAGTAGCTGGGCTTTACTATGTGGGCGCAGGTACGCGTCCGGGAATTGGCGTTCCGATGTGCCTTATTAGCGCCGAGCTCGTGCATCAAAAAATTACAAAACAGCTGGATAGGGCATAGTATGGAATTTGCATACCTCGGTGGAATCCTCGTTGGCATTGCTGGAATGGCGATTATTGACTGGCGATATAAACTCGCGTTCTGGCATAGCCCGCGACGAACAAGCGCCACGCTACTTACGGCCTTGGCGATATTTATTCTTTGGGATTTTTTTGGAATTTCACTCGGAATATTCAAACACGGCGGAAGTCCTTATTCGCTGCCGGTCACACTTTTTCCCGAATTTCCTATCGAAGAAATTTTCTTCCTCTTTCTCATTTGTTACACCACCCTCGTAATCTTTAATGGAGTTACCAAATGGCGTTCACGTATTTAATAGTAAATGTCATTTTTATTGCGTGTATCATTTTCCTTTTTGCGAAGTCGTTCCAAAAACCAACTCGTGCATGGTGGATAACACTCGTAGCCCTGCTCATCCTCACCTTGATATTCGATAATCTTGCCATCTGGGCGGGAATGTTCCACTATGCCCCTGACAAGATACTCGGTATCCAGCTTGGTCTCGCGCCCGTTGAGGACTTTTTCTACGCGCTCCTAGCCGTACTGCTCATCCCAACACTTTGGAAGCATTTCGGTAGCCTTGACAAGGACAAGAAGGACACCCATGCGTAATACGCTAAAAAAGCTATTCTGGATTTCACGTCCAATTTCATGGCCGAACACAAGCTATCCGTTCTTGGTTGGGTACCTGCTTATTGCAGGTGGAGTTCCGAGCGGCATTTCACTCGCCACCCTGATTATTGGAACGATCTATTTCATCGGTCCATTTAACCTTCTCATGTACGGCGTTAACGATGTCTACGATTACGAATCCGATATCAAGAATCCGCGAAAAGGTGGCATCGAAGGCATGAAAGAGTCGAAGGCGTTTCACCCAACAATACTTCGCGCTGTCGTAATTACGAATATTCCATTTCTTGTATACCTCTTTGCCGTGGGCGATTGGGTGTCGCGTGCCGTACTGCTTCTTGTCGTTTTTTCAGCCGTCGCGTACTCATTGAAAGGCCTTCGGTTTAAAGAGATTCCTTTCCTAGATTCAGTAACAAGTAGTTTTCACTTCGTCGGACCATTGATTTTTGCACTCTCCCTGGTTGGATTTCCAGAAATAGCATGGCCATGGATTATTGCATTCTTCTTATGGGGCATGGCGTCTCACGCATTTGGGGCGGTGCAAGACATCATTCCGGACAGAGAAGCGTCGCTTCATTCTATCGCGACAATGCTCGGGAGTAGGACGACGGTCTGGTTGAGTGCACTTTTGTACCTTGCGGCATCCGTCATAGTTGCCGTTCAGGGTGTACACTACATCGCCATTGCACTCATTGGAATCGCCTATGTACTAAACGTCGCTCCGTATCTGTTTACATCCGACAAGCGCTCGGCGGAGACAAATAAAGCATGGCGTCGTTTCTTGTGGCTCAACTTTGCAGCGGGCGCCGTTGTCACCATCACTATTATTGCAACGCTGTAGCCGCGTACCATTGACTTTTTATACTAAAAATGATAAAATATGCATGCCATCGACCCCTGTAAGGAATCGGCGGCGCACCTATTAGCTACGGCGTTCAAGCGCCCCTCAACTCGCAAAGGAGCCCCAGTGGCCGCTGCAACCCTCGAGACCATCGGTCTCGAACTCGTAATCACCCCCAACCCGGACGGTGAAGTCGAGTCGGTCATCCCGGTGAGCTGGACCATCAACGAAGCGCTCATTGAGCGTCTCCGCGAGGCCGAGTTCATGGAGCCGCACATCGTCTTCGTCGTCGCGTCTGTCTCGCGAGGTGGGTCGGACAACTACATGAACTTCTACTACGAGGTTCGCAAGGTCTACCACATGCCTCTCGAGGCGAAGACCCCCAAGCAGTACGTCCAGTTCGGCCGTGCCGGCGAGAACATCGTCGGCGCGTTCATCGTCGACATGGCGGACAACAACACGAAGCGTGTCGTCGCGAACTGTGTGCGGTCAAGCAGAGCGTACCTTCCAGCAAGCCTGGTGTACGCGTTCGAGACGAGCATGGCAGCGACCCTTCCGGAGGACCTCAGCATGCGCGTCCGCACGTTCGAGAAAGACGTCGAGAAGTCGACTGCCCGTGAGTTCGACGAGACCGACCCGAACATCGAGTGGGAGAAACAGTTCGGGAGCCGCGAAGCCATCTTCCAGCGCGCCTACGACGGTGCGGAAGACGAAGTCCGCATGGACGGCAACGACATCGCGATCCTCGCTCCGGTCTTCCGACGCGTTATGGTTCCCGAGGAATTCTTCGCGAAGGAGCCACCCGCGTGGGCGCGCGAGCTCGTGTGGATGTTCTACAGCGATGCGAGGGGAGTCGACAAGTGCGACTTCCGCAAGCGCTTCCTGATCAGTCTCGGAATCAGCATTCCGGTGCAGATCTACGGCGTGTTCGCCCGGCTCTTCACCCTCATCTACGCACTGTTCATGGCGAAGCGAGGGATGAACCTACGGATGCTGTTCGCACTGCGACCGCACGACTTCGCGGAGTCGATCAAGGGCCACGATTCGTTCTGGTTCCGAAAGAAGGATGGAGGCAAGCGCACGGTGCTACCCTGGGTATCACCGCCGTTCCTTCTGATCTACGGTGTCATTCTCGCCGTGGGTTCCCTCGTGGTGCTCGCACTCGGAGTCGGCGTGACCTGGATCCTCGATCTGCTCATCAGTGGACCGGTCGTCGTGACAGGCGCTTCGATCATCGCGACGGGCGTCATCTCGCTCGTGATCCTCGGAGTGATCGTCTTCCTGTTCTGGTTGAACTTCAACCGGAAGGGACGTTTCCTCCGTCGTGAGATCGCGAAGAGAATCGCCGCCGTACTCCCGGAGAAGAAGGCTACGCTCGAGGCTGCCCCTGTGGCAGTCGCCGAAGTGCCGTCGAAGCTGCACCTGGAGCTGCTCGCAGCGGCCAGGCGTGGTGCCGGGATCACCAGCGCCGAAGAGATCAAGGACGACACCGTGCAACTGGTCTTTCACAAGATCAGGCGCGCGGTCTGCCAGCCGTTCTCTCGGTAACAACTTGGCTCTAGGAGGATACGCCATCAACCTCCCATGGGGAGGAGTGCCACCACGCGCTCCTCCCCATCTTCATATCAAAACCCGCCCTACAGGTGGTGTTTTTTATTACCATATTTCCTTGTATTCTTGTACACCTTCCGTCATACTAACCATAAGAATTAATAGGGTAGGCTAACAAAAATTCATGACACCGATTCGACTGTCGAACATTTGGTACCGTCGGCTATACGTCGCTCTTTTTGTCGTGTCAGCGAGCTATGTCACGCTCTTTATCCTTCAAGCATTTGACCTGCAACACATTCCTGAATCGGTACGCGTTGATACGCTTGCTGCAATCGGCGCGTTCATCGTTGCCGCCTCAAGCGCCGCACTCTTTTTCCTTGTTCATAAAGTGACCTCCTATATACCATCACTGGTGACTTTTGCTGTTTTTGCCATCACCACCGCCTACCTTGTACAAAGCACCGGTGGCATTACCTCGGGCTTTCTGGTTATTTGGGCCCTGACTGTGTTCATTGCACCACTGTTTGGCGCCTACGGCTGGTTACCCGTACTTGTGCTTACGGGTTCATTTATAGCAGCCCAGTACCTATCAACAGGCCTTCCCACGGAAACAATTGTCCTCGTCTTACTCAGTAGCATCCTGCCACTGGCTGCGGGTATTGCCGTGTGGCGTGAAACCCCAGAATCCGAGGAGCTTGCGCATCACGACGTGAAAAGCCTTGCGAATCAGCTTTCTGAAGTCGCCACAAAATCTGAAATCGTTATTAACGCCATCGGCGACGGGGTGATTGCTGTTGATGGTAAGGGGGTGATTCAGCTTATTAACCCAGCCGCCCAGGAAATTTTAGGGTGGGGGAAGCAAGATGCCCTGATGCTCAGCTATAAATCGATCCTTAAACTTACCGATGCGAACAACGCCGAGCTTGACCCACTTCAAGACCCATTGCAGCAAGTACTTAACACGAACCAACAGGCCCGCGGCAATAAGCTTGCCGCTACCACTAACTCTGGTAAGAAAATCTCGCTCGCACTCGTCGCTTCGCCAATTGGCGACCCGGGCTCGGGTGCGATCGCCGTTTTCCGCGACGTCACGAATGAACGCGCCGAGGAACGAGAGCAAGCTGAGTTTATTAGCACCGCCAGTCATGAAATGCGCACCCCGGTTGCTTCAATTGAAGGCTATCTTGGACTCGCACTCAATCCGCAAACTGCAACCATCGACCAAAAAGCGCGTGACTTTATTATGAAGGCGCACGAAGCGGCGCAGCACCTCGGGCGCCTCTTCCAAGACCTGCTCGATGTCTCTAAGTCTGAAGATGGTCGCATGACAAACATCCCCAAGGTGCTTGATGTCGTGCCGTTCACACAAACCATTGTTGAAGGGCTGAACCAGAAAGCAACTGATAAGGGGCTCCAGCTCAAATTCGTACCGGGCGAGGGGAATGGAACTGAACGCGGCATCAAAAAAGTTATGCCGGTCTACTATGTTAATCTCGACAACGACCACATACGCGAGGTGCTGAACAACCTGATTGAAAATGCAATTAAATATACGCCACAGGGCACCGTCAGCGTCGACATATCAGGTACCGAAGATAAGGTAATCGTGAGTATTAAAGACACCGGACTTGGCATTCCAACTGAAGATATTTCGCACCTTTTCCAAAAATTCTATCGCGTTGAAAATATGGACCGTCAATCAATTGGCGGTACGGGGCTTGGCCTTTACCTCTGTCGTCGCCTTGTTGAAGCGATGCAAGGCCGCCTTTGGGTCGAAAGTGTCTTCGGCTCAGGAAGCACCTTCTTCGTAGAACTCCCTCGCATCGACAGCCAAGAGGCGAATCGCTTACAACTCCAACAGGCTACTCAGGTCCAACCAGCCACGCAAGTTGCACCTGTAAAGGCAATTCCGGTCACCTTTGCCGACACACCTCCAGCTCCAGCTCAAGCCCCAGTTCCAGTAATGGCACCGGCGCAACCACAGCCACTTGCACCGCAAATCGCTGCACCCGCGCAGGCAGCCCCACTAGCTCCAACGGCCGTCCCTATTGCAGCGGCGCCCGTCCCTGCACAACCAGTTCCTGCGGTACCCGTCGCGACGCCGCAGCAATACGCAGCTCAACCTGCTCCGCAGCCACAAATCCTCCCGCAACCGACCCCGGTGCAAGCCGCTGCGCCTCAGGTCAAACCAGCCACAACTGTTCCACGCGGCGAGACCCTCACCAGAGAGCAAATTAACGAACGTGTCCGTCAACTTGAAGCGCTGGCGCAGCAGCAACGCGGTACCGTAACACCCCCGACGCGACAATAAACATAAGTAGTATGGTAATTTTAAAAACACTTAGGTAGAATAAAAGGTAATTATGGCAAAAATTCTATTGGTAGAAGACGACAAAAGCCTACGCGAGATTTATGGCGTACGCTTGATGGCCGAAGGCTACGAGATCGTTTCAGCAGGCGACGGTGAAGAAGCACTTGCAATGGCAATTAAAGAACGGCCTGACCTTATCGTCAGCGATGTCATGATGCCAAAAATTAGCGGCTTTGACATGCTCGATATTCTTCGGAGCACGTCTGAAACAAAAGACGTAAAGGTTATTATGATGACCGCGCTTTCAAGCGATGACCAACGCGCTCGCGGTGAGTCACTCGGTGCCGACCGCTACCTGGTTAAGTCACAGGTAGGCATTGAAGACGTCGTTCGCACGGTTCACGACGTACTCGGTGATGGTATCGGCGCTCCAGCACCAACTGCGGCCGCTCCAGGAGTAGCACCAGCACCAGCAGAACCCGCCTTTACGCCAACTTCTGCACCAGTCGACCCAGTTCCTGCACCACTCCCGGATTCTGTAGCAAGTGTTCCGCCAGCTCCTGTTGTCCAAGAGCCTATCGCGCCAGCCGCGCCCGTCTTTGCCGAACCTGCTCCAGCTCCAATTGTTGATGCCTACGCAGCGCCTACGCCCGTCACACCCGCTCCAGCGCCTGATTTTACCCCTGCGCCAGCACCTGTCTCTGCAGAGGCTCCAGCACCAGCTGCACCTGTATTTGTACCAGAGCCTGTTGCGCAAATCGCGCCAGCCCCTGTAGCTCCTGAACCTATTGCACCCGCTACGCCAGTCGCTCCAGTACTAGATCCATTCGCAGCACCAGCTCAGCCATTCCCAGCGCCCGCTCCGGCACCAGCTCCAGGCGCAACGCTGACCGAACTTCCAGCAAACCCAGCTCCACTGCCACAGCCAACCGCGCCATTCTCATCACCAGCGCCAGCATCACTCGGTGAACGCGTCATTGAACCGCTCACAACTCCAGCTCCAACCGGACCAACTGACATCGCCAGCCAAATGGAGCAAGCCTTAAACGGAACATTGCCACCAAACCAAGGCAATCCACCAGTGCCACCTGCGGCCTAGTATTGGTATACTAAGCAGGTGAGTGAACGTCTTAATAAATATTTAGCTTTTCATCTTGGGCTCTCGAGGCGAGAAGCCGATGACCTTATTTCTAAAGGTGTCGTTAAAGTTGACGGCAAAACCGCCGAACTTGGCGGGCGGGTTGAAGAGGATGAAGTCGTGACCGTGAACGGTAAAACCGTTGCTAAAAAACAGGCGTTTACATACCTTGCCCTTAATAAACCAGAAGGCTACGTTTCTTCGCGTAAACAACAGGGTGATAACCCGACATTATATTCATTACTACCAAAGGAGTACCACTCGTTAAAACCTGTTGGTCGCCTCGACAAAGACAGTAGCGGCCTGCTTCTTCTTACCGACGACGGGGATTTTGCCTTCCAAATGACCCACCCGAAGTTTTATAAAGTGAAGACCTACAATGTTTCACTTGGCACGCCGCTCGAGCCGCTGCACCAGCAAATGATTAGCGACTACGGCATTCAACTCGAGGACGGACCAAGCAAGCTCAGCCTTGAAAGGCGTGATGATAACCGCAAAGATTGGATCGTTACCATGCACGAAGGGCGTAATAGGCAGATTCGCCGCACCTTCGCGGCGCTTGGCTACGAAGTTACTACTTTGCACCGCACCAGCTTTGGCCCATACTCCCTCGATGCACTAACGTCGGGCGAGTTTCAATCTGTTGTCAAAATTGACTAATTATTAAATTAGTTGTATAATTATAGTATATGATACCGGGCGACTCTGAAGAGGCGATGGTGGGATACAAAATGCGCGAAGGTCGACGCATTGTTGGTTTCGCACTCAACACTTATCCCGATCCTGAGCAGGCATACGTCACCTTCGAAAAGCCAAGGCCATCTCTTCTTGTTCAAGCAGCAGCCAACCGCATATGCCTTGATTATGCAGAGCGCACGGGTAGGATATCGGGCGCACAAGACATCCTGACTTATGGATTATTGGATGTGACACGATTAGTTGTGCCCGCCCTTACTTTGCACCCTTCGATCCCAGTGGAGCAAGTACTCGCAATTGCATCCAACCATGAAACCATTACGTCTCATGCCAAGGGTGCACGAATTCCAGCAGAGAGAGTAGACGAAACGTTGTTTGACCATCCTGGAAAAACTTTTGACGTTAGCGCCGACCAGACCCATATCGAAATTATCGACAAGTCTATTACGCCAAATGAAGAAGAAGGCTGTCCTATGGTTCACGTAACCAACGGTGAAATAACCCGCATCGAGCCACTATTCCAACGCTTCAGTCTTTGGGCTGGGCACCTCGCCGTTATTTCATACAATGACCACCGCAGCTAAGCATTACGCTTATGCTCGCCAAAACCCCTAAACTATGCTACAATTACCTCTGTTATGGCTTCAAAGCTTCCTACAGTGGCAATTATTGGACGAGCGAACGCAGGAAAAAGTTCGCTTTTTAATCGTTTCGTAAAATCGAAGCAAGCTATTGTTGCACGCGAAGCGGGTACTACCCGTGACAACGTGCTTGGTAAGGTCTCATACGGCGCTCACCAGTTCTGGCTGGTTGATACCGCTGGTCTTAAAGACCCAAACGACGAATTTGAAGCATCAATTCAAGAGCAGATCACCGAAGCTGCTGAAGCCGCTGATGCCATCCTAGTTGTCGTTGACAGTACGGAATACGTCGGTGATGAAGACCGCATCGTTGCCAAGAAGGCTCTTAAAAGCAAAAAGCCAGTCATTCTTCTTACCAACAAAGCCGACCTCGCCGGAAGCCTCGACGTCAGTGAATTCCGCCGCCTTGGTATTAAAGATATTATTCGCACCAGCGCCGAACACAGCCAGGGTATCGAAGAAACCCTCGATACACTCACCGAACTGCTCCCGGCAAAAACTGAGCAAGAAGTCGACGACGTTATTCGCGTCGCGCTGATTGGTCGCCCGAACGTAGGGAAGAGCAACCTCTTTAACACCCTCGCCGGAAAGCAACAGGCACTTGTTGCAAACATCGCTGGTACCACCCGTGATGTAAACCGCGTACCGCTTAAATACAAAGGTGTAAACCTTGAACTCCTCGATACTGCCGGTGTTCGTAAGCAGGGTAAGCAAGAAGTGGGAATCGAGAAGTTTAGCGTGCTCCGTACGCTCCAAGCAATCGAAGAAGCTGATATTTGCTTCCTACTCATGGACGTCAACGAACTCAACACTCAGCTCGACCAACGCCTCGCCGGTATTATCGACGAAGCAGGGAAGGGGCTTGTAATTGTTGTCAGTAAGTGGGACGCAGTGATGGGCAAGGACGCCTTCACCCGCGACGCACTGGCGCCAAAAATCGCTGGCACCTTCGACTTTGTTCCATGGGCACCGCTTATCTTCACCAGCTCAGTGACCGGTCAGAACGTTTCAAAGCTTTTCGACCTTATTCTTGAAATTCACGACCGACGCACCCAAGAACTAAAAACGCGTAAGCTCAACGACCTTCTTCAGAAGACCGTTGCCGCGCATCCACCAGCAGGACTCAAGAACACCCACCCGCGTCTTCGCTACATGGTACAAACCGACGTATCACCACCGTGGTTCGTTATTTACGGCTCTAACCTTAAGTTCCTCCATTGGAGCTACAAGCGCCACCTCGAGCGCGTAATGCGTGAAACCTTCGACTTTACCGGAACTGCTATTAAGTTTAGCTTCCGCGATGAAAAGCAAATTAAGGCGAATCGCGAAAAAGCCGCCCAGGCATCTAAGGCCGACAAGCCTTCTTTGGACGAAGATGAATAAAAACGCTCAGTAAACGAAAGGACCCGCCCCCAGTAGGGGCGGGTCTTCTCGAATCGGGCTCTGTCCTTGTGAGCCGTACCGAAGTGGAGTGCGAGCGCTATGCGCCGTGTGCCGGCACAACCGCCACCTCTTCGGTAGTGGTACGGGCGTACGGCTGGGCGTCGCCCTTGCGGCCGTAGACCTTCTTGAACTGCAGCGCTTTCTGCACGGCGAAGCCGATGGCGACGGCGAACATCATCACGATGGCAGCCCAGACCACAAGCTGCGTCACGAACGTGAGTCCGCCCGCGGCAAGTACCGGAATGGCGGCCATCCAGATGATAGTTGCCACCAAGTACCCAGCGGCCGACGCGAACTTCTTGTTGTACAGTTCGTGAGCCATGAGCTCGTGGATGTCTGCGTCGGACAGCTCGATCAGCCGAAGCTTCATGGAGCGACGACGCTGACCCTCGGTCTCCGAAGCGATGCCGCGCAGCGCGAGGTTGTGCATCAGCGCCGCGGCGCCGAGCACAATGAGACCGAGCACAAATGCCAGAGGAGTGAACACGTAGGTCCTTTCGGGATTTTCGATTCGAGGTACGAGCGTTTCCGCACCTCGAGGCTATATACGTTCGAGGGGATTGCTCTAGATAATTATTATAGCATAATCATCATAAAAAAGCAATGGTCTGCTATAATACACCTCAGTTATGAAACTCATCTTTGCTCAAGGAAATCCTGGCGCTCAGTACGCCCGCACCCGTCACAACGTCGGGTTTATTGTACTTGATGCCCTGGCCGATGCCGCAGGTGCTACGTGGCGCACCGAATCAAAATACCGCGCTGAAATTGCCACGGCGCAGCTTGATGGCGAGAAAATACTCCTCATTAAGCCGCAGTCTTTCTATAACGGCACGGGGCAGGTTGCACGGGCACTGGTTGATTTCTATAAGCTCAACCCAACCACGGACGTTCTCGTGATTCACGATGAGCTTGCACTGCCGTTTGGGACCGTTCGCGTTCGCGAGAAGGGGAGTGATGCGGGGAATAATGGTATTAAAAGTCTCAACGCGCATCTTGGTCAAAACTACTGGCGTATTCGTATTGGCATATGGAATGAACTGCGTGACAAAATGGATGACGCCAATTTTGTCCTGAGTGCCTTCACAAAGAAAGAAACAGAACAGCTGAAAGAGCTGAGCGAAGCCACCGTTTTCAAACTTATCGAGCAATTTATTGAAGGAAAGCTTGAAGCTTCGAGCCATCGTCACTAGTGTTAATACATTGCTTTTTTAAAGTAAAAGTACTATAATATGCTTGTTTTCGGTCGAGCCTGACCCTAAACTCGCACACCGCGATTTCACCCCGTCAGGCTCCTGAAGAAGTAGCCCTGACCCGTCTCCCTAGGAGAAAAGCATGACCCCCATCGAAGACGACCCTGCACCAGCCAAGGTCACCCCGCTCAATCGCTATGCACTGGCGAAGCTCATCCTGAACGAGCTCTGCGAGGTGGCCAAGAAGTGGATGACTGTCGATCCCGAGCACAAGCGACTCGCAATGCCCCTCGTGCTCGTCCCGGAGGCATCGGCGCCACGTCGCGGACTGGGTCGCAAGACACAGCCAATTCCCGTCGTCAAGCAGGTGTGGTTCGCGGCAGCCTCGCTCGAAGCGGGCACAGAGTCGATGGCTTTCGTCATCGGAACCGACGGCACGCCGTACTGCTCGTACTTCGAGGCCGGAGTCGGCTCTCGCAGCATCGAGCTGACGCGCGAGTTCCTCGAGGACCGAGACGATACAACGCTCGCGCACATCCTCGCGGAAGTGCGCAACAAGCGCGAGACGCTCGAGCTACAGATGCCGCTCGAGGACTAAGCTACACACAACCCCCGCCGGTTCGTCCGGTGGGGGTTGCTCACTTATTTAAGCTCCGGGTGGGGGAGTCTCATTGCAGTTTGTAAGGCTCGAAATGGTAAACGAGTATTTATAATAATCGCTGGCAATATTATAGGTTCCACTGGCATTACCCCCAATATTGGGGTGGTTGCAGTTATACCCATTAGCGCCAAAAAACGCCGCCTCACGCCACCCAAGTCGACGATACAGCAAGTCGGTACTAGGACCGCCGCGCTTCGCATTCCAGGCACTGAGTACATAGTTAACACCATCGCTTGAATAGGTGTAGCAGCCTCCCGTTCCATTACCAGTTCCAACGAGACCCGGATTCTGCGGCAATACACCGGTGGATGCACCAAGGCCAGGCACCCATTCCGCGCCTTCGTATCCCGTATCGTCGGTCGCGAGCGTACAGTTCGCATCGGCATACACATTCGAAAGACCACCGGTCGAAGGATATACCCCCTCCTTCACCTTGTGCATTTCAATAAGTTTAGCCACGGCACGTATCTCATTGACCACCTGGGCATTCTTGGCATTGTTTTGAATACCGTTATAGGCAACGGTGGTGATGGCTGCAAGAATTGCGATAACAACGACGACGATAAGAAGCTCAACAATCGTAAAGCCGTATCGATCCCGCCCGCTAAAAATCATAGCTCCATTTTACCATAAGCATAAAGACGCCTTCTTTTACCAAACAAAAAAGCGCCAGGTAAGGGTGGGCATCACCTGGCGCCATTTTGCCCTTTAACCCACCCAAGAACATTTCGATGAAGCGTCGCGACCGATAACTATGATGGTGCGCGCCTGGTTGAACCTCGCAGAGTCCCAACCACTACTGTATAGTCACCCATGAATTGTTCTTTAAACGGGATCCAGCTCCGAAGAACCGGTGTTAAAGGGATTAGTAAGCATGCAAAGCTGTCGAAGAATGAATTCTCAAGCCAGAAAAGTGGAGGGTAGGTACTTTAAAAGCGCCTTGCACACTACCTAACATAAGCAGTACTATAAATAGTAACTACTGTTAGAAATAGGGGGTATAAGGTGCTTGATACGCGGTGTTCGCTGTATCAATCGTATGTCATTATAGCACCTAGTTGACGTCGTGTCA
>CAZMJB010000003.1:0-33707 GCA_964566735.1 uncultured Candidatus Saccharibacteria bacterium | reverse complement strand
GTAGTAATGCTCCCACCAGTCTGAAGGTTGCCTGCGACATTAAGGTTACCGCGGGCAAGTGTTTGGCCGTTAATAACGGCGCTACCTTGAATTGTAAGGGTTTGCGCAGTGTTACCAACAGTTGCGTCGGTATTGGCGAGTGACTTCAAGGCTTCAGTGGTAAGTGATTGGCTCTCAATCGCCGCTTCTTCGGGCGCTTTTTGGCTGTTTAGGTAGCTCACAAGTGCAATTGCGCCGGCAACAACAGCGAGAACAATAAAGATAAGAAGATAGACGTTGATTTTACGAAGGAATTTTTTGAAAGGAGAGACTTTCTTTTCTGGCAGTTCATCATCGAGACCGCTAAGATCGGTATCGGCAGCTGCTTGAGCGGCTTTTTCCTCTTCAAGTTCGTCGGGCGTTTTACTTAAAGCGTCTGCTGGCGCTTTTTGTACGTCTGCCGTTGTCTGTTCGTCTTTCGGCAAATCTTTCTCGTCGTCTTTTTTGTCTGAGTCCATACCCTATTTTTTTGATTATGCTTACGCCTAAGCTTATCATATTTACCTTTCATGCGATACAATATAGCTTATGCAAACACGACGTTTGTGGGGATTAAGTGGGATGGCGCTGGCGGCAGCGTTGTTTGTTGTTGCCGTGTTGGTAAGCGGAACCGCCCTTGCGCAAACGTCTTCTTCTAATAATTACCAAATGGTTGAATCGCAGTTTGGAAACGCTTCTTCAAATGAGAGCTGTTCGGCTGGATATTGTGCGAGCGTATCGATTGGGAATGACAACGCCGGCAGTAGCGCGACGGCGCCGGAATTTGGTGAAGCGAATTATAGTGAACCTCTACTTGAGATGATTGTGATTCCGGGAGAGTCGAGTTTAGGTGACCTTACCACCGAAACCACGGGAGCGAAGACGATGCAGGTGAAGATCCGTAATTATTTGACGGGCGGATACCGCCTGCAGATTATTGGTGATGCGCCTAACTATGAAGGTCACGCACTTGCAACTTCTTCGAACCCTGCGGCTTCACAGCCGGGCACTGAGCAGTTCGGTATAAATGTTGTTGGCAACACAACGCCATCGGTTGGGGCGAACCCTATCTTGCAGCCAGGAGGTGGTGACGGAACGGCACTCATTGTTGATGGATATAAGACGCCGAACCAGTTTAAGTATGTAAGTGGCCAGACGATTGCCGAGACAGCCACGAATACTGGTGGAGCGGACCTTACGATTTCAATGATTGTGAACATTTCGAACGCAACGCCAGCAGGGAAGTACACGAGTGATTTTGCTGCGGTGGTGATGCCGTATTTCTAAAAACCTGTGCATAAAACAGACAGCTTAAACAATGCTGTGGATAACTCAACAAATCCTATTGCAAAGCGCTTGTGCCTAATGGTAAAATTCGGTCATACCCCCTGTATTGAAGGGTAGAAATATAAAACAAACAAGGAGATATATGAAAACATATAACCTCAAGTCGGTTCTTCGACGTGGTTCGATGTTCACTGCTGCTTTGGTTGTTGCGGGAGCAGCAATCTTACCAGCGACATCAGCCTCAGCCGATGCACTGAATCCGCTTACGGATCGTAGCTTGACTCTTTCTAGCTCAGCCCCTGGTTGGGACTATAAGGATGGTTCAGGAAACGACACGTATGCCGCGCCAAATAGTGGTGCGAACGGTCAAAAGACGGGTAATACCTTTTCATTTAAGGTAAGCACTGACAGCTCTGCTTCCGGTACTGACACCTTCGTCAATGCGTTTACTTTCCAGTACTGTACGCAGCCTGCCGGAACATGTACTGCGCCTGGTAATAACGTAACAACAGGTACGGGCCCATACACCCGTGGCGGCGACAGTGTTACAAATAAGACTAGCGACCTTAGGGTTGTTGCTTCGGGTCAATCCGAAGTAGATAACGCCGTAACACCTGTGTTTAATACGACAACTGGTGTTGCAACTGCTATTCCAAACCGCGACGACTCAGAAGGTAACTACATTGTTATGACTAAGGATGTCGGCTCTGGTACATGGACTCAGAGCGAAGGCTGGGTTATGGCTGTCACGCCAAATGAAGATGGACAAAATGTTGGAGACACTCCAAATGTTACTGGCCAAAATAACTTCATTACACTTACAAACCCAACTGACGGAATGAAACTACAGTCTGGCGGTGAAGTGAAGATTATCTTCTTTGCAACAGATGACAACTACATCACAAACCCAGGTGAAGGCGCGTTCTTCGTAAAGATTAACAACTACACCAGCACAACCGTTTTCGATGACACAACTCTCGTTGACGGCGGTGTGACTGTAGCGAACGTCATGAACCTCGGAATCTCAATTCAGACGAAGGTTCTGGAAACCATGGACTTCTCAGTTGGAACCGTTGACCCATACACGCTTGATAGTACAGGTGGGGCAACAAGCCAGCTTGGAGTTGCTTCTAATGGAACTCGACTCACTCACGGAGTTTGTGATCCAATCTTGAACTCAATGGATCCAGATGACCCAGATCTCGCCGCAAACACCCTGATGATGGGTAACGAGCTTGGCGAGAACTCACTGGAAACGGATCATACTTATAGCACACACTCATACTTCCGCCTGAGCTCAAACGCCTCAGCAGGTGCGACAGTATACTACTCTGGTGTAACACTCAGTAACACCGTAGGCGACCAAATTGCAGCCATCGGACCAAACAAGCTTGCTCCAAGCCCAGGAACTGAACAGTTCGGTCTTGCGCTAGCTAACGGCACCCTTGCTACCGGTGGTCCTGACCACGCGGTAAACTACGAAACAGAGCGCCTTTCAGGTGAAGTTTACGAGAACGGTGCAGATAACGCTGCTCGCGGTCTCGTGGAGCTAAACGACGGCACCCCTACTGGTACCGGTGTTGACGCGACTGTTGCAACCGACTGGACAGCAGCGGGTATTAGCGGTAAGCTTCCAATGCTTCGTGTTCACAGCGATGGTACGGCCCTCGCTCCTTTGGCAAATTATGACCAAGGCGCAGGAACGGTAAATGGTGGAGGATCTTACGGATCAATCGACACCGCTTTCGCATTCGACACGAACTCAAACTTGATTCCAGTGGCAATTGCACAAGAAAGCAACCGCGTTGTTGACTGTGCATCAGCGAAGGTGCGCTACATTGCAAACATTGCAGCGACCACTCCAGCTGGTATCTACACAACTAAGATTAACTTCATCGCAGCTCCACAGTACTAAGACATCCACCTTAGTCCACCGCAACAGCTCGATAAAGTGAATCAGAATGGCCGGCCCGAAAGGGCTGGCTATTTGTTTGCTATACACCTATACGCATAATGCCTATCCTTTAGTACAATAAGGTGTATGCACCATAGGGTACCCCGGTTGCACGGCGCCTTTTTTAGGTTTCGTACACTTTTTTCAGAAGAGCTGATAGCTTTGCTGTTGGTTCTTTTTGTCATAGCCGTTCCAGCCGGCGCTACTACACGTTTCGAGAATCGTAGTTTATTTATGCAAAGTGTTGTCCCAAGCGCCACAACGAACTACAAACTCTCTCTCGACTATATGACACTACAGCCGGTTGGTTCACTTGATCTTGAATTTTGCGTTTCACCAATCCCACAGGATCCTTGTGTCATTCCGGCGGGACTTAATGTAAGCAACGCCTCCCTTGGTGAGCAGACGGGCGAGGTCGGATTCTCAATATCGCAGCAATCACAAAACCGCATCGTACTAAGTCGACCGTCAGTGATGATTGCGAGTGAAGGGTCGGAATCATCCTACCTGTTAAACAACGTCGTTAACCCAAGTGCGTTGGAGCCATTTTCTATTCGGATTACGAGTCATACCTCTAGTGACGCATCTGGTCCGCACATTGACTTTGGGTCTGTTAGAGGGCAGGTAGGGAATGGTATTACACTTGTCACGCAAGTGCCTCCTATGTTGATATTCTGTGCCGCTCAAGAAGTTCAGGATAACTGTGCGGGTACAAATGAAACATATTTTAGCGACATGGGCACATTAAGTGAGGACGAAACTTTAACGACACAATCTCAATTTGCGGTTGGCACAAATGCATCTGGAGGTTTTGCTATTACAGTATCGGGGGCACCTTTAACGGCCGGAACGAATATTATTGATGGAATAACCAGTCCATCCCAAAGCCTCTCAGGAAGCAATCAGTTTGGCATTAATCTTGTTGCAAATGATGAACTTAACATTGGTCAAGACCCTGAGGGGGATTGGGCAAATGCTCTTCCTTCCCCTGATTATGAACAGCCCAATAAGTTCAAATATGTTGACGGGGATGTTATTGCCTTTTCGCCGAATGTGAGTTTGATGAAAAAGTTTACAGTAAGCTACGTTGTAAATGTAAGTCCTAGCCTGCGAGCGGGTGTATATACGACAACGATTAACTACATAGCAAGCGGGCGCTTTTAATGCTACAATACTGCTTATACTTTATAGATAGTAACGTGAGGGATTAAATAAAATATGAAAAACTTTAAAAGCATTGTACTGGCCGCATTGGCTGTTTTTTTTGTTGCCAGCACCCTTCCTGCCCCTTCCGCTTCTGCGCAATCATCGGCATTGAGTATTGCCCCGAGAAAAGATTATGTACTTGAGCCCGGCCAAAATGTGGACGATAAGCTTACAATTCGAAATCTAGACCGAGCAGATGAGCTTCAACTTTATCTACAAGTTGTTGACTTTACCTATACTGATGACACTGGTACGCCAAAGCTTCTATTAGACCAGGATGCTGAACCTACGCCATGGTCTCTGAAGAATAATATTAAAGTTCCCGCTACTGCGACGGTGCCAGCCGGTGGCAGCACTACAATTGATATTAGTCTGGGTATGCAGCCAAACATTGGAGCTGGAAGCTATTACAGCGCGATTGTTTATTCAACGAGTGCACCAAGTGGCGGTAACCTCGGGCTCGCAGCTTCCGGAGTCACTCTGGCATTTGTTACCGTGCCGGGAGACGTAACCGAAGATTTGAAAATTGAAAAGTTCGGTGCTTACGATCCTACCGCAAAAAAATACACCTTCTTTGCTTTTAACGAGCCAAAAGAGATGGCATACACCCTTAAGAATAATGGAAATGTCTTCGAAGCTCCTACGGGAACTATTGTTATGAGAAGCATGTTTGGTCAGGAATATAGAATCGACAACATCAACCCAAACAAATCACTCGCGTTAATCGGCCAAAGCCGTACCTTTCAGGCTTGTATAAAGCTCGCAGCGCAAGAGGTTGAATTCCAGGGCGAGAAGTCTCAAGCCGATGCCTGTGTGTCTCCTGGGCTATGGCCGGGTATGTATACCGCATCGATCGACGTGTACTATGGCCAGAATGGAAATATAACCCAAGAAATCAATAAGACGGCAGTATTTTGGTACCTTCCAATTTGGTTTATCATCCTCGTTACTCTTATTACTCTTGTGGTCGCGTTCTACATCTGGCGCACAGTAGTCTACTTCCGTGGAGGCTCATTCAAGCTTGGTGGTCGTCCTCGCCAACGTAAATCACGTCGCCGCCACTAGAACCTCTAGTTTGTAACCAAGCCCCAAAAGGGTACAATAAACACTAGCATGACACGAAAAATCCGAAAAAGCGCTTTATGGGTACTCCCGACTACGGTCGGGGCGTATCTGTTGGCGCTTTTCGTTTTTGTGCAACCAGCCTCGGCGATTAATCAGATTCCAATTCCAGATCCAATTCCTGGGTCATATGGGTTGGCCGCTACGAAGACGCAAGACCCGCCTACGAGTGCACCGACTATTACCACTCCTGGTAACGGGGCCTCATTTGGAAACTCGCCAATTACAGTGAGCGGTATTTGTACAACTGACCTTCTGGTGCAGGTGTATAACAACGGCGTCATGGTTGGGTCGGTGATGTGTACGAATAACAGCTTTAGCCTTCAGGCGAGCCTGTTTGCGGGCACGAACGAATTTACCGCTATTATGTATGACGATCTTGAACAGCCTGGGCCAACGTCAAATATCGTGACGGTTAATTACACCGACTCGAATATTAGCGCGTTTGGACAGCTTATTACACTTACTAGTTCGTACGGGCGCCGTTCTGCACCAACGGGCTCTGAACTGACATGGCCACTGCAACTTACCGGCGGTATGGGCCCGTACGCCTTTAGCATTGATTGGGGGGACGGATCTTCCGCGGAGCTTAAGAGCCAGTCGCTTGCAGGGCTCGTAACAATCGCACACAACTACAAACGCGCCGGTATCTACCAGGTGAACGTGCGGGTGAGCGATGTGAACGGCGTGAGCGCCTTCTTGCAGGTCGTTGCCGTATCGAGCGGTAAGGTTGACGGCGCAGCAGGTGCAGGCTCAACCAACGGGGATACTTCCAAAACGACACGAACTGAAATTCTATGGGTCCCGGCAGCAATCGGGCTTGGCTTGCTCTTTCCAGCATACTGGCTTGGCCGAAGGAGCCAGATCGTTTCCTTGCACAACAAGATGCTCAAAGAGCGTGACGCCTACAACAAAGACTAGTCTTTATATCTGTCCGCCTAGAACGGTTGTGGATAACTGGTAAAGCTTACAAAATTGCGCTTGACAACCATAAGCATAACTGTGGTACAATGAGCCTGTTTTATACAAACGAAACAAATACATTAAAAAATCATAAGGAAAAAGTGGGGGATATCATGACTTCCTTGAAAAATGCCAACCGAAGGGTTGGTTCTCTGTTCGCTGTCGCGGCACTTGTGCTTGCGACTATTACGCCTGGCTTGGTGCCGGCGTTTGCTTCGGCTGCTCAGTTGACTGAGCGATCTGTTGCTCTGAGTAATTCATCGGCTGCGATGGAAAACGTAGAGTACGAAATTCAATTTGATACAGAAAGCGCTGGTTCCACCGGTGCTGTTGTGCTCGATTTTTGTGAGAACTCTCCTTTGATTGGGTCAACCTGTGACGCGCCAGCAGGCTTTGATGCTTCAGCGGCAACTGCATCGGGCGGATTCACCGTTTCTCAGCTAGACCCAACTCCAGCTGACAATACAATTGTTGTGGCAGGTACATTTGCTTCACCAACAACAATTCCTCTAGAAGGAATCACTAACCCTGACGACGCAGGTACGCTCTATGTCCGTATGGTAACTTACGACACCGAGAGTAACGCCGACGGGTACACTTCTACCAACCTGGGTACTGGAAACATCGACGAAGGTGGCGCGGCTGTTTCAATCACTGACACCGTAGGTGTATCTGGAGCTGTACTTGAATCGATGACATTCTGTGTGGCAGGAAACGTTATTAACCAGGATAACTGTACAACTAGTCTTGACGGGGGTGTGCTTGCGCCGCCAACTCTCAAGCTTGGTGAAGATAATGGTGGCGTTGTTGCCCTTGCCTCAAACGCCTTCAGCACTGGAAGTATTTACTCCCAACTTTCTACCAACGCAGCCGGTGGTGCGGTCGTAAGCCTTAAGAGTGGCAATGACTGTGGTGGACTTAAGCGCCTCACCGCAGCTGACTGTGACATTGTGGCTGCAAACACGGCAAACGGTAATGCAGTACAAGGCCAACCTCGACTTGGCGTTACGGTTAACCCAACAGGCGACACTGGTGGCGCATTCGGTACACTTGCAATAGCAGGTGGCGGATCACCATTCTACAGCATCTCTGACTTCAAGCTTAACTATACAGCTGGTGGTGCGAGCGGAGTGACAAGTCCATTTGGCGACCCAATCCTCAACACCGCTAATGGTCCTGCGAGTAACAAGAACGCAACAATCACCTTTGGTGCAAGTGTTAACAACCAAACACCTGCTGGTCTTTACGCAAACGACTACAGCCTTATCGCAACCGGTAAGTACTAAAAATCTTTGCCTTACTATACAAACAACACCCCTTGGGAACCGGGGTGTTGTTTTCTTTTTTATTGCGTTCACAAACACAAGTGTATCTGTTAGAATGGAGAGTAATTAGGTAAAGGGATAAAAGGGTAATTTGGTGAAACGACGAATTTTGATGAGTGTCCGCAGGGTATTGGCGCTCTTTATGATCGCGGCCGTAACGGCTGGGTTTGTTGGTTCATATGCAAGTGCCCAATCTAACTCAACGGCAAACACCCTGAAGGTATCTCCTGTTCGTACGGACATTCAAATCGAAGCGGGTAAAAGCGGTACTGTGCCAATTACTGTCACCAACCTTACCAGCGGTGATATTCTCGTAGCTCCAATCGAGAACGACTTTATTCAAGGCGACGAAAGCGGTTCCCCTTCAATCATTCTTGATGCCGATGAATTTGCGCCTACACACAGCTTGAAGCGCTTCATGGTGCCTCTCGACAACGTGACAGTACCTGCGAATGGTTCAACAACTGTAAACGTACAGATCAACGTTCCAGCCGACGCGCAAGCGGGTGGGTACTTTGGGGCGCTCCGTTTTGCACCAACAACACCAGACAGCGGTGGGCAGGTAAACTTGAGCGCAAGTGTCGCGTCACTGATTCTTCTTACTGTTCCTGGGCCAGTCACCGAACAGCTCAACCTCACGGACTTTACGCTTGTTCAGGGTACAAAGGCGGGAACTGACTTCCGTACACCAAACGACCTTAAGGCTTCATTCCGTTTTGAGAACAAAGGTAATATTCAGCTCGGTCCATTTGGTAAAGTGTCTGTCACTCAAGGTGACAAGCTTGTGTACGACTACGATTTCAATCAAGAAAACCCTCGCGAAGTTGTCCTTCCGGACGGAGCACGTAAGTGGGAAGTGCCGCTACAAGAGATTGGGGAGTTCGGATACTACACCGTTCACGCAACTTTCACTTACGGTTCTACGAACAAAACTATCGAAGTTGAGCGATCATTCTGGGTAATCCCAACCGCATATATTATCGCAGCAATCGCCCTTCTCGCACTCCTCATCGGCGGCATCGTCTTCCTCATCTTCTGGCTCAAGGGTCGCCGCAAGCGTGCTATTCGCCGTCGCGCTGGCCGTCGCCGCTAAAAACTAACCTGCATACCCAAGCGAGCTCGTACACCTTACGAGCTCGCTCTTGGTTTGTAAGGGGAGTATACTAAAAGGGTAAACAAGGAGGTGTCTATGCAACAGAAAATAACACCAAACTTATGGTTTAATGGCAACGCGAAAGAGGCTGCCGAGTATTATGTATCGGTTTTTCCAGATGGAAAGATTCTTCAAATCGTTAATTACCCAAACAGCCCAGAAGAAGGATTGGCGGACTTTCAGCTACATCTCGCGGGCCAGCCACTCACAGTTGAATTTGAAATTCTTGGTATGAAGTTTGTCGGTATTAACGCAGGCCCTGAGTTTCAATTGTCTGAGGCGGTTTCATTCTCAATCGACTGCGAAGATCAGGAAGAAATTGATTACTACTGGGAGCGCCTCTCGAAAGTTCCTGAAGCCGAGCAGTGTGGCTGGTGTAAAGATCAGTTTGGCTTGAGCTGGCAAGTTGTTCCAAAGAACATGAACGAACTTATGCAAAAGCCTGATGCCTACGCTAAAATGATGAACATGAAGAAACTTGTAATCGCAGATTTTTAGGAGTTCATGATGAGTGAAATTAAGACGAAACCGGGTGAGGTGGAAGTTGAGCACTTTCTTGAAGGGCTCGACGCCAAGCGGCAAGAAGAAGCCGATACACTTATCGATATGATGGAAGACATTACGGGTAAGCCACCGGTAATGTGGGGTTCAAGCATCGTCGGTTTTGACCCATTTCACTATCGAAGTAAATCTGGGTCGGAAGGAATGTGGCCTCGTATCGGCTTTAGTCCACGTAAGGGAAAGATTTCTCTGTACATTACATTTGAAGCCGAAGAGTACCTTCCTTTAGTAGAAGACCTCGGCGGAAAGAACAGCATCGGCAAAGGCTGTATCTATTTGCACAAATTTGACCAAATCGACCAAACGAAGCTTCGCGCCCTGATTCAACGGGGTTACGAAGATAGCTTCGATGCAACAAAAAGCATGGAAGTGAAGTGACAAGCTAATAAAAACCGGCGGGGTAGCTCGCCGGTTTTTTATATTACTTCGTTTTTTTCGTGGTCTTCTTTTTCGCTGGCGGTTTAATAGTGCCGTCTTCTTCAATCATAGAATCAACTTCTTTTTCGGAAGAGCGTAGGTTGCGCGAAAGGCGTGGCAGCTGCGAGCCTGCAAAGATAATAACAATGATGAGCAAAATGATGATAAGTTGTGATGCATCAAGTCCAAACATATCTGAATACTACTCCTTTTTATGGTTGAAGTCGAGCGACAACGAGTTTACGCAGTACCGAAGGCCGGTGGTGTCTTTTGGGCCGTCGTCAAAGACGTGTCCCAGGTGTCCGCCACAATGCGCGCACATAATTTCGGTTCGCACCATGCCGTGTGAGGTGTCTTTCTCGGTTTTAATGGAGCCATCAACCGCTTGGTCGAAGCTTGGCCAGCCGCAGTCGCTGTCAAACTTGGCACTCGAGTCAAAAAGCGTGCTGCCACAATTGGCGCAGGTGTAGGTGCCGGTATCAAAGGTGTAAATAAGCGCTCCACTAAAGGGAGCTTCGGTAGCTTTATCGAAGAGAACGGCCTCTTGCTCTGGGGTGAGATTCGGGTTCTTCATACTTCTATTATACGCCTGTGCGCGGCGGGTTTATAATAGAAATATGAACGAGCTAGTAATTGCTGGCGGATGTTTCTGGGGCATCGAAGAGTTGTTTCGAACGCAGCCCGGCGTTGTTGATACAGAAGTAGGCTACGTTGGAGGCGAGAACGACCACCCAACCTACGAAAACCATCCCGGTCACGCAGAGGCCATAAAACTTACGTACGACCCAGCGCTTACTAATGAGGCTAAGTTGCTCGATTATTTCTACCAAATTCATGACCCAACCACCATGAACCGACAGGGCAATGATATTGGCTCAAGCTACCGTTCAGCTATCTTTTACCAAGACGAAGCTCAAAAAGAAGCCGCAGAGGCGGCCATTACACGCAATCAAATCTACTGGGAAGCGCCTATTGTGACCCAGCTCGAACCGCTCACGACCTTCTGGCCAGCTGAAGACTATCACCAGGACTACCTACAAAAGAATATCGGTGGCTATACTTGCCACTTCGAACGTCCGCGTTAGTAAAACAGAATCATCATTAGGTTAAAGACGAGGATACAACTACCGAGGATCATCGCACCGACGCCCACAATCAGGCGGTAGTTAATGCGGTGAAGTACATCTTGGAACTGAGTCGTTGCCTTGAGGATTCGCTCCGGGCTTTTACGCATGTAGATAACAATCCCAATAAAGGGTACAATCGCCACGGCGAAGAATACGAGGGTAAAGACGACGCGCTCGACAAGGTTAAGGCTGACGTTGGCAATAATATTTGCGGCAAAGTAGGTCGCTGTCACGCCGGTGATACTAATAAACGTCTTGATATAGCCCAGGCTAAACACGGAAATGAGCCCACCGGTTCGTTTCGTTTTTGTCGGTTTTGGGATTTTCGGCACTTTTGAGATAGTTTGGTGGCGTAAATACCAGATGCCGCCGTAGATAAACCCAATACCCACCAGCATATTAAAGACCACGCTCAGTATAATGGCGCGCACGGTTGTATCTATCAGGGCAATCAGTGCATCGAGTTGAATCACCTGGAAAAGGATAATCAGGGTGAGTACGGCAACCAATACCCCCGACATCAGGGCGGCTGCAAAGGCAACGGGGCGTTTTACTTTTGAAGTGATTGCAATCTGCGTGACGTAGAGGGTCGGGCTAAAACCGGCGACCAACCCCAGGATAGAGACGCTAATAAGTGTCGAGACAAAAACGATAATCGTATAGACAACATCGTCAGGCATATTCATATTGTAATCGTATATGTATGGTTTTGCACGATAATGGGTGTACACTAATGTCATGGAAACACATCCACTAACGGCTCGGAACTGGTTGATCGTTGCTGGAATCGCTCTTGTAGTAGGTATTTGGTTCGTCGCGCCGTATCTTGGCGTGATCGCCTTGGCCGCGCTTATGGCCTTTTTGTTTAACGGTACGTACACGCGACTGAATCAGCGTATGCGTGCGGGGGGTGCAGCTGCGCTGACCTTTCTTTTCTCACTTGTCGTTGTGCTTGTGCCGATTATTCTGATTCTTCTGTTTACGGTTTTTCAACTGGGTCAACTTATCGCCGATATCACCAATACGTTTGGCGCCAACTTTACCTCTGTTCCTGAAGCATTGCAAACAGCAATCAATAACGTCAATGCGTTGGCGGCGTCTCTAGGGAGTAGCTCACAGCTTATTACGACTGAAGGCGTTTCAGAATTTTTGAAAACTGCACTGCCAGCGGTTGTTGGGGGAGTAGCTAACTTCATTACCACCTTTGTCGGTAGCCTACCTTTCGCAATCATTATGGCTATTATGTACATCTTCCTCTTCTTCGAGTTCTTGGTGTACGGCAAGAAAATCGTTGCAAGTATTGTTGCGCTGAGCCCCTTCCAGCCTGAAGTAACCCGCATGTACCTTGCGCGCGTCGGCCTGATGGCAAACGCTATGGCAAAAGGCGAGCTTATCATTTCGGTGATTGTCGCAACCCTTGAAGCGGCAACCCTGGCGTTCTTCTTTGGCATTTGGGATTACTTCCTCCTCATGACCGTTGCGTTCTCGCTCTTCAACCTGATTCCACTCGGCGCCGGCATCCTGTTTTACCCGATCATTCTTATCTTCATGCTCTTTGGCCAAGTCTGGGAGGGGATTGGTGCGCTCATCGTTGTGACTGCGGTCAGTAACATCGAGTCATTCCTGCGCCCGAAGTTTATTCCAAAGTCGATTACCCTTACTAACGGCCTTACCATGCTGGCGGCCTTCGGGGGTATCGCGCTCTACGGCGTCATCGGTGTCGTGTACGGTCCAATTATTATGATTCTCATTGTGACGACCATTCAAATGTACCTCGACTACTACCAAGAACTTCCGCGCTGGAAGCAAAAAGCAAATAAAAGCACCGCATAAGTACCCTCGTCATACTTGACATACATTTCATACCGGCGCATACTAAATAGGAAATGCACGATAAGCAACTCTTTGGGACTGCAACCGTTGGCACAAAAGGGCAGGTAGTGATACCGGCCGATGCTCGTGACGCGTTGGGTATTGAAGCGGGCGATCGTATGTACGTCGTTGGCTCGACAACTAAAAAATGGGTGGGGTTTATTAAGGAAGAGCAATTCCGCGAACTTCTGGATCATCTTACCGATAACCTCGAGCAGTACAAAGACATACTCAAAAAGTAACGAAAGGGACACATGCACCATCATTTAAGCTTGCGCGGCAAGTTAATTATCATGGTTTCGGTTATGGCCAGCCTCTTCTTGGTGGCGCTCGACCAGACCATTATCGCCACCGCTCTTGGCAAGATTGTCGAAGAGTTTAATGCCTTCAGTTCACTGAGCTGGATTGTCACGGCCTACCTTATTACCACCACTATTACTGTGCCGATTGCGGGTAAGCTATCCGACCTGTTTGGACGTCGAAACATTCTGCTTATCGGTGTGGCCATATTCGTTGCCGCCTCGCTTATGAGTGGTCTGGCCGGAAATGTCACCGATCTTATTTTGTGGCGAGCGGTGCAGGGTATTGGTGGTGGTATTATCACGGCAAACGCTTTCACGATTGTGGGTGACCTTTTTGCTGCTCGTGAACGTGGTCGCTGGCAAGGGTTGATTGGCGCGGTCTTCGGGCTTGCATCGGTGGTCGGCCCGCTTCTGGGCGGCTGGCTTACCGATGGTCACGCCTTCTTTGGCCTTATGACCGATTGGCGCTGGACCTTCTATATTAATGTGCCAATTGGTATCGTGGCGTTCATTTTGATTGCCATCTATACCCCGGCACTGCGCCATGCAGCAAAGGCAAAAATCGACTACGCCGGTGCGGCACTGCTTTCGGTGGCCCTCGGAACTCTTATTCTAGCGGTCGATAATACTGAAGTAATCTTTGCGGACCTTATGAGCGCAACCGGCCTCACCTTAGCCGGGCTTCGGATTATTATGTTCATGGTCGTGGCAGTAGCTTCAGCGGCATTTATATACGTTGAGCACAAGGCGAAGGAGCCTATTCTACCGCTGAAGTTCTTCAAGAATCGCAACTACGTTACCATTCTGACAATTTCAATGCTGTTCGGCGCCGCGTTTATGGGCTCAATCTTGTACCTGACGCAGTTTAATCAACAGGTCTTTGGTGCCACGCCAACCGAATCTGGCTTGATGCTGCTTCCGATGGTCGCCGGTATTATGCTTTCGAGTATTGTTTCTGGGCAAATTATTTCACGAACCGGTAAGTATAAAATATTCATGCAGATCGGTTTTACGGTAGCAACGGCAGCAATGATTGCGTTGACCTTCCTGAGCCCTGAAATGTCATATGCCTTCGAAGCGGTAATTATTGTTGCCCTTGGACTGGGGATGGGTGTTGCGATGCCGGTACTGAACCTTGCGATTCAAAACGAAGTCGAGCAAAAAGACCTGGGTGTGGCCACAAGCTCGAGCCAGCTCTTCCGTAGCCTCGGCTCAACCGTTGGTACGGCCGTGTTTGGTGCTATGTTGACGGCGGGTATCATGACGCAGGTTCCGACGATTCGGAGCACTGACTATGTCCAAACGCTTTCAAGCTATGAAGAGGTGAGTAGTCGGCTGGGTGAGCTCGATGACCCGAATACGCTGCTGACACTTAATATGCCAGATATGAAGCAGCAAATCAGCGATGTAGCGAACGAGCACTTCGAAACGCTTTCGTGGCCTTCGGCAGGCTTTGCGAGCAATGAGTTTATGCGGCAGCAGAACGATTTTGCCGATAAAGTCACGCACGCCTTCTCTGACAGCTTGCAGCGCATCTTTATTGTAGCCTCAAGCCTGGTAGGGCTATCAGCAGTGCTGGTCTTCACCCTAAAGGAACGAACCCTCCGTTCGGCCAAACCAGAGACCACTCCTGGCGAGATGTAGATAAAATTACTACACAATAGCGCTTGTCCTTATTGCAAGCGCTATTTACTTTACGGTACTATAAATACATTAGCGCTTTCACGCGCATTCTTGACAGTGCCAACATCGTTTGGTACTATAGGTGATGTGTCCAACGCCAAAACTAATTATAAAGGTCGGAGTGCGAGGGACTGTACATAGTACAAGGAGTATAAATCACATGCCAATAGCAATCGAATTTGTGCCATCACGGCGCAAAAAGATCGCAGTGGATGTGGTGCCCGCCGAATGGCGAATCTTTATCGCTCACTAATCCTCGGATTAGTCGCAGCGACTTCACTAGAAAAAAATAAAACACCCCAAGGCACCGGGGTGTTTTTAGTTTGCTCTGTAACGACTACTGAGCGTTTTTGATGAGCTCGTCGAGCTGTGCCTTAATTGCGTCGAGGTTGCCGTTTACAATCGCACCTGAGTCTTCGTCGTTGAGCTTCTCGCCGTTGAGGAAGAAAGTAGGGGTTGCTGAGGTACCGGCACTCTTACCAAGTGCGAGGTCGAAGTTGATCTTTTGGTTAACGGGCTTCGCAGCAAGGTCTTCTTCAAACTTTGCCATGTCGAGCTCAAGGTCACGAGCGTAGCTGTTGAAGATTTCAGTACGCTTGCTTGCGTCGAGGTTGCTCCAGTCGGTTTGTGTTTCGTAAAGCTTGTCGTGCATTTCCCAGAACTTGCCCTGAAGGCCAGCAGCTTCAGCTACGGCAGCAGCAGCACGGGCGTTCGGGTGAATCGCGGTAAGTGGGAAGTTACGGAAGATGAAGGTAACATCATCGTTGTATTCTTCCATGAGCGCGGTTACGTTAGGGTGTGCACCTCTACAGCTTGGACACTGGTAGTCACCATATTCGATAAGTAGAATTTTGTTACTATCGCTGCCCTTGGTGTGGTCAGCGATGTTTCCGTTTGCTTCTGAAGCGGCAATAACACTGTTATTTTCAATGCCAGCAAGGTCGATAGGTGGGTTTGCAATACGAGTCCACGCAACGAGTCCGCCGAGTACCAGCACAACAACAACGCTAAAGATTATCCAGCCAATTTTATTCATAGATCCTCCACAATTTTACTTCCTCTATTGTAGCAGATGGACCTGAACAATACTTACGTTTGTATAGTAATTATTTCCATAAGCGAATTACTGCACCGAACGCCTACGACGTTGTACAATATTATGTACGATGACTATTTTTCTTGTGATTCTTGCGCTTCTTATTTTCGTTGGCCTTGTGCTCGTCGCCTCTATGCACCCCGTACGTCCGCACTACAGCCTTGCTGAACTGAAGCGCCGCGCAAAAAAATCTGATGTTTATGTGCTTGAGCTCGACCGCTACGAGCTGCACCCTGCACTCGTGACGCTTCTGAGAAGCATCCGTGCGATTCTTCTCGTAATTATTGTATGTCTGTTGATTGGTGCCTTTGGCTGGTTTGGCGGGATCGTTGCGGCGCTGGTGCTGGCGGTGGTATACCCAGCGGTTGCGCGCATGAAGAGCGTGGCAAGGGGCGGACAGTCGCTGTATGCCAAGATCGAGCCAACGCTGCTTGATATCGCCGCGAAGTTTGAAAGTATCTTCCATGGCCTCCGCGAACCAGGCGTGCATGTCCATGAAGCGCCGGCGCGTCTGCACTCACGTGAAGACCTTTCAGAGATTATCGAACGCTCACATGATGTGATTGGTGAGAATGAGCGCACACTGCTTGTTTCGGCACTGGCTTTTCCTGAAAAGACTGTTGATTCTGTCATGACCCCACGTACGGTGATAGATTTCATTAAACAGGGTGAATTCTTAGGCCCACTGGTGCTCGACGAACTTCATGCCCTGGGGCATAGCCGTCTGCCGGTGATTGCCGAAGATCTCGACCACGTGGTTGGGGTACTGCACCTCCGCGATCTGCTTTCGCTTGATGTACGCCGCTCGGTCACGGCCGAGAAAGCTATGGAGAAGAAGGTGTATTATATTCGCGAAGACGACACCCTCGAGCACGCGTTGGCTGCGTTTATCCGCACCCGCCACCACCTGTTTATTGTGATTAACAAAAACCGTGAAACGGTTGGGCTTTTGACACTCGAAGACGTCATGGAAACTATGATTGGCCGTAAGATTGTCGATGAAGACGACATTCACGCCGACCTACGTGCCGTTGCTGAGCGTGAAGGCAGGTCGAATAACGCCGCCGCTGGCCACGTTGACCTCTAGGACTTCAGGGGTGCATCTGGTAAAATAGGGTCACTATGACTCGAACACTTACCAACGAATTAAGCGCCCATATTGGCGAAACTGTCACGATTGAAGGCTGGCTTCACAAGAAGCGCCTGCTCGGTGGCCTTAACTTTATTACCCTCCGCGACCGCCGCGGTGTAGCGCAGACTAAAATCGACAATAAAGACGAACTCGAAAAGCTCCGTGGCCTTCAAGTTGGTACCGTCCTCGCCCTTACCGGTGTTGTTGCTGCCGATGACCGTGCGCCAGGTGGTGCTGAACTGCATGATGTTTCCGTTGAAGTGCTTGTTCCGGTAACTGAAGAGCCACCAATTGAAATCGATAAGCCAATTTCTCACAAGTCAGAGAACCTTGAAACACTGTTTGATTACCGTGTTCTTAACATTCGTAACCTCCAGGAGCAAAAAATCTTCAAGGTACGCGCCAGCTTAACCCGCTACCTCCGCGAATACCTTACGGGGCAAGAATTTGTTGAAATCGACACCCCAAAGCTTTTGGCCGAAGCAACCGAAGGTGGTGCGGAAGTATTCAAGCTCGATTACTTCGGAAAAACCGCAACATTGGCCCAGAGCCCACAATTCTACAAACAAATTATGGTGGGTGCGTTTGAACGTGTGTTTGAGATTAACCACAGCTACCGAGCCGAACCAAGCGCAACCACGCGCCACCTCACCGAGCTCACCATGCTCGACCTTGAAATGGGCTTTGTCAAAGACCACGATGAAGTCATGGACCTGGTTGGTGATATGACCCAAACCGTCCTTCGCCGTATTTACGATGAACACGCCGACGACCTCAAGAGCCTTAACGCGCCTGCACTCGTTCTTCCTGAAGACGGAAAAGTGCCACGCTTTACTATTGCTGAAATCCACGACATGTACACGAAAGCAACCAAGACTGACACGACTGACGAAAAAGACCTCACTCCTGATGAAGAGCGTTGGATTTCTGACTACGCCCGCAAGGAACTCGGCAGTGACCTTGTGTACGCCATCGACTTCCCAGCCGAAGCCGGAAAGTTCTACCACAAGTTTAAAGATGACGGCACCGTTGCCTGGGGCGACCTTTTGTTCCGCGGCCTCGAAATCTCAACCGTTCCACTTCGTGAAAACAACTACGACAAGATGATTGAACAAATGATCGCAAAGGGTCTCGACGTGACGCACGACGGCTTTAAGTTTTATCTGCAAGCCTTCAAGTTCGGCCTCCCACAACACGGTGGTTGTGGCTTTGGTGTTGACCGTTTGGTACAAAAAACACTCGGCCTTTCAAACGTGAAGGAAGCAACACTCTTCCCACGTGACATCAACCGTCTGACGCCATAACATAAGCGTATAATGGGTGGTATGGCAAACGTTCAAACAAAAAAGTTTCCAAAACAGCGACACTTTTTAGCCGTCTTCTTCATTAGTTTTATGTGGGGAACGTTCGGTGTTGACCGCATGTACTTAGGTAAGTGGGGTACGGGCTTTTTGAAGCTTATTACCGCTGGCGGTTTTGGTATTTGGACGCTGGTTGACCTCGTGCTCATTATGTCGGGCTCAATGCGCGACAAGCAGGGGCGAGAAATGCTGCAAACGGCTGAATATAAAGGCTTCGCATTTAAGATGGTGCTCATTTTCGCGATTGTACTTGGCCTCGTAGTATTGATTAACGGACTCTTCCTGATTGCTGCGGTTACGCAATTATTTATGGGACTCCAGGACGGTACGCTCCCTGGTATGGACATGCTCAACGGCCTGAATCCAGGTGGACTTAGTCCAGAGCAGATGCAAGAACTCGGTATTTAACTTTACGACAAAAAGAGGAGCGTTGTTGGAATGAGGAACGCTAGGTAGAAGGCTGACTGGAGCAGGAGAGCGTAGCGCTCTTTCAAGACGAGTGCTAAAAAGGCGCAGAAACCCATTATTGCTATTCCTGTAAGGGCGTACGTTTGATGTGGGGCCGTGATATCAACAGCAAGTACTCCAAGACACAAAAAGAGCGCACCTGCTGATATTCCGGCAAGCGTACGGTGAAGAATGATCTTTCGACGCGCTCCTTTTTCTGGGAAGAACGTGCAGGCAATCTGCATAATCGTGGCGATGAGAAACAGAGCCGGAGCTGTATACGAAGACAGGTTTGATGGGGCGTAGGCAAAGAAAGTAATGGTCATAAGCGGCATCGTAATGCAAAACACGACGGTATAGTAGGCGCTCAACGCTTTTGTCTGAGCGGCGTGCATGCTAAAGGTCTTATGTAAGCCAAGTGGCCAACGCAGCACTAGAAATAAAAGTGACAGTACGAGCGCTATAGATGCATAGAGATACAGCTGTCCGAAGAAATCCATACAAGTAGTTTACGATACCGGCGGCTTGTTATCGAGCGAATGCCAAATATACCAACTGGCGATTGTTTCGTATGGGTTCCACTTATGAAGCTTTGCGATTTCTTCGATCTCGATATCATTTGGACGCGTCGGCAGTTTGTAGAGCTTTTGAATACCATTTCGAATCCCTAAGTCGCCAACCGGCAGTACATCGAGTCGCCCCATGCAGAACATCAGGAACATGTGAATGGTCCAGACACCGACACCTTTAATTTGAATCAATTCATCAATTACTTCTTGGTTGGTGAGGCTATCGAGGTGGTCGAATTTCACGGTGCCATCGATCACTTTTTCAGCTAAGTCACGAATATAGGTGGCCTTTTGTCGGCTTAATCCAACCGCGCGATATGTTTCAATATCTTGGGTAAGGATGTCTTCGGGTGAAGGGAAGTCGGCAATAAATAATTCTTTAAAGCGTTTTAAAATTGTTGCCGCGGCTTTTACGCTGAGTTGCTGCGAAATAATACTCTCCACGAGTTCTTGGTAGTAATTTCGGTGAGGTGAGAACTGGGGGAGGGGCGCGTCGCTAATGACTTGGGCGAGCATAGGGTCGACGGCCGAAAGATGCTCGGCACCCTCGGCGAGTTTTTCTTCCCAGGTGCTCATGAAAATTCCACCGTTTGGCCATCGAGCCGTTTGTAGGTGGTGTTTTGGCCGCTGGCGACGCTTCCCAAAAGACGATCGGCAAGTTGCTTGCCTTCGTCGGAAAGAATCGCGTCATGGGTAGGGAAGGTGAATTCGGGTTTCACTTGGGCAAGGAATGCCATTGGTTCGCTGATTTTCAGCCACGGTGCACTGGCGGGGAGGGCAAGTTCTTTTACCTGTACGCCTCCGGGGACGGTGAAAGAGTCGCCAGGGTAGTAAAGGTGGTCATCGATCAAAACTCCTAGGTTAGCCGGCGCGGGCATCGAATCGGCAATAGTTGCATGAGTCCCGCCAAAGAAGCGAAGGGTGAAAGGTCCAAAGGCGTAGGGTTCGCTAACTTTAGCGCCAACGTTCGCGTACTGGGTGTAGCGGCCGGCGATGCTTTCGTGTGCAATAATGGTCGCCTTAGGGTTTTTCTGCATAATTGCTTGCACGAGACTATCGTCGAGGTGATCGGCGTGCTCATGGGTAATAACAATGGCTTCAACGTGGTGCGGAACAATAAAATCGTGCGTGAACTTACCCGGGTCGACCACAATAGACGAACCGTCTTTTTCGACGACAAAACAGGCGTGCTGGTACTTCGTAAGCTTCATATATCTAGTATACTCCGCTACACTAGAAGCGAATGAATACGACTGACTTTCAGGAATTGGTGTGGGACAAGGCGCGCGAATTATACCGGGAAATGTCCTGGCGGCAAGATACACGTCCGTACTATGTTTTGGTGAGTGAAATTATGCTCCAGCAAACGCAGGTCGACCGCGTAATTCCAAAGTTTGAGGCGTTTATTACGGCGTTTCCAGATGTTGAGTCGCTTGCGAGTGCACCCCTTTCTGAAGTTTTGAAACTTTGGAGTGGCCTCGGCTATAACCGCCGTGCCAAGTTTTTGCATGAATCTGCCAAAAAAATTGTGGCCGATTTTGGTGGGTCTTTTCCTGAAACACTTGAAGGGCTAAAGAGCCTCCCTGGTGTAGGGGCGAATACCGCCGGGGCTATCCTTGCCTACAGCTTTAATCAACCAGTGGTATACATCGAAACAAATGTGCGCACCGTCTACTTCCACCATTATTTCAACGACGATACATCGGTGACCGATACGCAGATCCGCGCTATTGCCGAGGAAACCATCGACCGTGAGCACCCCCGCGAGTGGTACTGGGGCATTATGGACTACGGATCGTATTTGAAGCGTCAGGGTGTGGGGCGAAACGATAAAAGTCACCACTATAAGAAGCAGTCTGCGTTGAAGGGGAGCGTGCGTGAGGTCCGTGGGGCAATTTTACGCGTGCTTGCCAGCGAGTCGCTCGATGAAACCGGATTGCGTCGTGCAACCTTTAACGACGAACGCTTCGAACCGGCGCTTCAAGGAGTGATTCGTGACGGCCTTGTGCTGGAATCAAAAGGTCAGTACCGCCTGGCTGACTAGAGGCTGCAAGAGTGTCGGTAATGGTATAATAAATAAGATTATGCGTCGCGTTATTTTCGTTGTACTTGCCAGCATCCTCACCGTAGGGCTACTGCTTCCATTTGCTGGGAATCCTGCGCATGCCGAAGACCTCTCACCTGACCAAATGGAACGAGTGAAGTCTAACTGTGTTTCGATTAAGAACAGTCTCAACCAGCTCCACGCAAGTGACGCGCTGCTTCGCGTGAACCGCGGTCAAGTTTACGAAGCAATGGGCACGAAGCTCATGGATACGTTTAATGATCGCCTTGGGGGCAATCGCCTTGATAACCGTGCGATGACCACCGTTACGAGCAACTACCGTACGGCGCTTAATACCTTCCGTAGTAATTACATTGCCTACGAGCAAAAACTGTCTGAATCAATTCGTATTGACTGTTCAACCCAGCCAAATACCTTTCATACCGCAGTGCAGGAAGCCCGCACCCTTCGCCTGAAAGTGCATGAAGATGTCGTAAAGCTCCACCGAATAATCGATGATTACCGTTCAGCCGTCAGCGACTTCCTCCTTAACTACGAGAGGGTTTCAGACTAATGGACAATAAAAACCCACTCCACTTTTTGAAGCACGAAGAAGGCGAGATGACCTTTTGGGATCGGCACCGTTTGTCACTACTCCTCATTAGTACCGTTGCGATTGCACTCATTATGACCGTCATTAGTGTGGTTATTTACAATACTTCAGGCGCAGCGCAACTCGACCTTAGCCGCCCTGGCTATCTTTCGGTCAGTGACAAAGTAGAGAAAACCGACGAAATCGATACCTATAGTGCATCGGGCCCGGTGAACAAAGAAACAATCGAAGAATTTATTAAGCTCTACGACGCACAGGCGAAAAAGGCAAAAGCGGTCGACGCATTTAACGGCGATCCGCTTAACCCTGAAGTGCTCGAATTCGGCACCCCTACTGGCGAGTAGGCTCATCAAGCTCATAGAGCATGTGTATCAAGTCTCTATATGGTCGCATGCTTGCGCTAAACCCATTTTCGCTAAACCCTTTTCGCATTGGCACATTGCGATCGAGATAGGTTGGAAGTGCAATTTCGAGCAGGTACTTTAGGCGACTTGGCGAGTCGGGGAAGGCGCGGTTTGCACGATTATCGATCATCAGCCGACGGATATCGCGACCAATACTCGTCGCAATACTGGTTGGAACTTCATAATGGAGACTGCGCACTTCGTTTAAATCGTTACTGCCTGAATGGAGCCCTTCGACGACAATGAAAGGTGATACTGAGCGTATCTCTTCGTCGAACACTGGTTCTTCGCTTGCGAAATCAAAGTGACGCTTGATAATAGGCCCCCCATACTTTAGCTGTTCAATGTCAAAGGCGAGAGTTTTGGTATCGTAGGTTTTTGCCGCATCCCACTCGCTGTAAGGCGCCCCGTGTACTTCTTCAAGGTTTGTTTTACCAAAATGATAATCATCGGTAGAGAGAACCGGGAAGCGGAACTGTTCTCCAAATTTTTCAACAATTTCATCTTGAAGAGCTTGAATGATCGTTGATTTTCCAGAACCGGGCATTCCGTCGATGCTCACTATCACATGTTGGTTGGTACAAACATAGAGAGTAACCATATCGACTAATACGCGTCGAACAAAAGCCTCAAGGTGTTCTGGAGATTTTTGTCGTTCGATATCGCTGTTTTTGTAGGCAATGGCTTCGTTGGTGAGTGATACATCGTCCGAACGGTCGACGAGCGTGTTTCCGGTTATTTGTTGCATCACTTCAAGCAGGTAGGCACGAACTTCAGGGTCATTATCTTCAATTTCAACAATGACAGGCTCGTCTTCATCATCGTAGAAATCTACAGACACCCCCTTCATAACATCAGCACGGAATTTTCGTACCGGTGCAAGGTCCATCGTTTGATAAAGTTCAAAAGCCTCTGCGGCAAGGGGGGTGGGTACTTCATATCGCTGAAGCGCGTTATCAGCTTCATTCGCACCACGACTCTTTAGTGCTGCGGAATATTCGGGGCCGTCTGGTTTGTATGAACAACGAACCCGTAAGCTAAATTCATCATCGGGAGTACTGAGGTAGTATTGTTCAACCGGATATGAGTCTATAAAGAATAGTTCTCGCAGCAGTTCGGAGTTTTCTGGGGTGAGTTTTAGTTCGGTTTCGTTAAGCTTTTCGAACTCTGAATGGTTTCGAGCTCGCTCAACATTTTTGCTTGTAAGTTCACTTTCGACTAATGACATGGCGCGGTTCCTTTGTTTAGTAACTGATGACAACGCTAGTATATGGTGGTACTATACAAACATCTAGCAAGTTTTATTTGAGTCAAATATGATTGAGTCCGTATCTGTTACACACCATATTCAGAAATTCATTATTGACGTTTTGATGTATAAAAAAGTCGCTCGGTTCCGTGACCTTCGCCCACTGCGCGTTGATACTAACTTGTTTACCTACCACTTAAATAGCCTAGTCAAGCAGGGGATGGTAGATAAAGTCGAGGGAGGCTACGCGCTCAGCCCGGTTGGTCTTTCGTATGTTGACCGCGTGAGTACCGAAAAGAAAACCATCCGCACGCAGCCGAAGATGATCACCATGCTGGTAGTGCAAAACGGCGAGGGCGATATATTGCTCCAACGTCGAACAAAACAGCCGTACATTGATACCTGGACATTGCCGTACGGAAAACTGCATGTTGAAGACATGACGGTGAAAGAAGCCGCGCAGCGTGAGGCCTTTGAAAAGCTCGGCCTTGAAAACCAAGAAGTCGAGCACGCCGGAGACTGTTATATTCGCGTGAATGCAAACGGAGAGTTGCTTTCAACAACTCTGGCGCATGTATTCCGTTTTTACAAAGATGACATTGAAACGAACGACGATCTTATTTGGGCACGTCCGCATAAATTAAGCCAATACGACTTAGCGCCGGCCGTGGAAGAGGTGATGGCGCGGACTTTCTTTAAGGATTCGTTTTATTTTGAAGAGTATAACGTACAGTGGCAATAACCACTAGGTGGCTATTTTATTGTAAGCTGCTACCATTTCGACGGTTGGTTCAGATAAAGGCAGCGTGTGTATTTCTTCTCCTAGCGGATTTACGATAACAAAGCCCTGGCCTTCATATGTTTCAAGACTGGATGCATCAACATCGCGAAGTACGTAGTAGGTAATGTAGCGAGGAATGCCCTCGATTGTCATTGGCTGATAGACAGTAACAAGGTAGCGTATGTTTTCCGCCGCCCAATCAATATCAATGTTCGTTTCTTCGCTTAACTCTCGGAGTGCTGCGGCGCGATTTGTTTCATCGCCCTTTATAGCGCCGCCAAATGCAGTAAGCATGCCAGGGTTGTTGATGGTTGGTTTGTCATCGCGTTTTTGGAAAAGGAAATTTCCCTCAGTATCTATAAGGGTGACTGCAGCGGTGCGTGCTGTCGTGTGCCTTTCTCGCACCCAGCCATCAATTGTACCCGCGCCCATAACAAGCACTAATTTTCCTGCTTCACGAGCTGCTTGAATTGCGTCCCAAAGTTCATGGTTCAACTCGGCATATTCAATGGCGTTTTTATTGGTGATGTTTTCAGTGAGCTCCTGCGGTGTTAGCACGGCCTGATCTGGATTCTCTCGAGTCAGGTAGGTTGGAAGCCAGTATACTTTTTCTGCCAATTCAAACTGATCCGTGTACTGGTCGCGAATAAAGTGCTGGCGCCAGTTCTGGTGCGGCTGGTAGACCAGTACGATATTTTCAGATGTTTCTCGGGCGCGCTGCAAGGTTGCGGCGATTTCTTCTGGGTGGTGACCATAGTCGCTATACAAGTTGTCGCCTAATTTTTCAAAGCGACGGTCAGTACCGGGGAAGCGCACCAGTGCGGCCATGCTCGCCTGCGCGTCGGCAAGGTTCAGGTATTCAAGCGCTTTGTATACCAGGGTAGCGTTGCGGCGGTTGTGGAGACCAAGCAGGCGAATCCCAATGCGTTCGTCATCGCCCAGTGCCCAGATGGTGTCTGTAGCAGGCTGTTCAATGTAGGAGAGGTCGCGTTGCCAGGCAATGGTCTGCTCAGACTGTGTAATGTATTGGCGGAAGGTTGCCTTGTATTCCTCTTCAGTCGGGTAGGTGTCGGGGTGGTCGTAGTCGATGGAGGTCAGGAGCGACAAGTGAGGAGAGAAGTGCAGTAAGTTCTTGTCGTATTCATCGCATTCGTATACGAAGTATTCGCTGGCTGGGTCAAAGGCACCGCTTGGGCCAAACGAAAGCGTAGAGCCAACCGAATAGCTGACCGGAATGCCGAGCTGCTTAAATGCCCAGACGGCCATGCCGGTTGTTGTGGTCTTGCCGTGGGTACCAGAAATAGCAATGAGTTTAAGATTTTGTTCTTTGAGAAAGTAGGCTAAAAATTCATCACGCTTGCCAGTGCGGATGCCAAGCTCTTTCGCGGCAACAAGTTCGGGGTGGTCGGCGGGGAGGGCAGCAGTATACACAAACCAGTCCAGCGGCGTCTGTGCATGAGTGTCTCGTAGAAATGAGCCATCTTGGCCAATGTGAACACTGATACCGCGACTTTGTAGGGCCTCAGTCGTGAGCCCTTCGGCAAGGTCCGAGCCAAACACAGAATGTCCAGCGTCGCGGGCAATTTCAGCTAAGGGGCCGATGCCGACGCCACCGAGCCCAGAGAAATAAATATTCATGAAACTAGTATAGCACCATACCACTTGTGGTACAGAGGTGAACATGCTTTAATGAAAGAGAACATCAGTGGGCAACTAACACACAAATATGGTAAAAAAATTTTTCCACACGCTTTTACTACGTCGTCATTTTTGGCGACACGCTACGTTCAGTGAGGTATCTGAGCTGTATGTTTCGCGTATGCTGCGCATGGCGGCGCTGTATTTGGCTGCTTCGTTCATGTCGATTTACCTCTATCAACTGGGGTATAGCATCGCGCACATCGGGTTTTTCTGGGCTGGATTTTTCCTTCTCAAAACAATTCTGGCACTTCCAATAGCTCGATTCATTGCCTGGATTGGCCCGAAACACGCCATCCTCATTTCAAACCTTTTGTATATTCCGGCAATGGTGGCTTTTGCACTTCTTCCAACCTATGGCACATGGCTGCTGTTTGTCTCGCTCATCTTCCAGGCAACGTCCGCCACTATGTATTCGATTGCATACCACATTGACTTTTCTAAGGTAAAAAGTGTCGACCACGCGGGTAAAGAAATTGCCTACATGAACATTTTCGAAAAGCTCACCACCGGCCTGAGTCCGCTTATCGGTGGATTTATCGCGTTTCTGTTTGGCCCGCAGGTGGTCATTGTGATCGCTGCTATTTTGTTTGCCTGTGCCGCCGCACCGCTGTTTAAGACAGGGGAGCCAGTCAAAGTAAACCAGAACTTAACCTTCCGTGGGTTCCCGTGGAAGCTGCTCTTTAGGCATTCACTCGCTCAGGTATCGGTTGGGTTTGATGTCTTTGCCTCGGGCACGGTCTGGACGCTCTATGTCGCGGTGATTATCCTTGGCCTAACGTCTGAAAGTAACAGCGTCTACGCCATTACTGGTGTGCTCGTATCGGTGGTCTTCGTCGTGGCAATTATTGCGTCGTACACTTATGGCCGCATCATCGACCGTAGTAAGGGTGGCGACCTCATGAAGGCGGGGGCGATTGGTAATGCCCTCACGCACCTTATCCGTCCGTTTGTGGTGTCGCCGGTGACCGTTGCGGGGATGAATGCTGCCAACGAGCTGGCAACAACCGCGTACACACTCCCATACACTCGCGCTGTGTTCGATAACGCCGACATTTCCGGTGCGCGCGTCACGTACTTGGGGCTTGTCGAAGTGCAATCTAACTTTGGCGCTTTCCTTGGTGCTTTGATTCTTTCTATTGTGGCGCTCTTCGCAACCGAACAATTTGCGCTGCAAAGCTTCTTCTTTATCGCGGCCCCAATGGCACTTTTGGTGCTCACGGCGCGGTTCCCTCTCTATAAAAAATAGCGCTCATGCTATACAATATAGGACAGTTTATATAGGTGGGGACACTCGAGGAACGTGGCTGATAAAGGTCGAATTCAGAAGAACATTAAAGATCTGCAACGCATAAAAACGTGGCAGCTTGTTGTGTTGCTCGTTATTGTGGGCTTTATTGCTGCTACTTTTTTGCGCCTTAATAACATTGGGATGGTTCAGCGCCGCGAAGCAGTCATTTCTGCGGATCAAGAGGGGAATGAAGAGGTTCTCATCAATAGGTTGTACGACTTACAACGCTATGTCAGTGCTCACATGAACACCGACCTTGGCCGAGGTGTCTATCTTGAGCAAAGTTACACGCGCGACTATCAGGAGTGGGTAAAAAAGCGCGCCAACGATGCTAATCCAAACGGAAATATTTATGAGCAGGTGCAAGCGGTCTGTGCCCCTCGGTTTAGTCGATGGTCACTTGCCTATGTGCGCTGTACCACTGATGAACTTGCAAAATACCCCGCCGCGACCGATCCGGTTAGCGACACGAGTCGACCTCGACAAGAAGCCTATATCCATTCGTTCACCTCACCAGTTTGGAGCTCAGACTTTGCCGGCTGGTCGGTCCTCGTATTTGGGGTCATTCTGCTATTGATTGTCATTCGCATGATCAGTCTCGGGGTGCTTCAGCTTATGCTTCGCAGACACTATAAACAAATTTAATGTTGACATCACCCCTAGTGTGGTTGTACGCTTACACCTGTATAGCACTAATAGGAGGTATATACTCAACCATGGCTTACAGTCACACTAACTCAAAGGGCGTTACTTACTACTTGCACAGCACCGAAGTTACACTTCGTGGTGGCAAGCCACAAACCATTTTCTTCTTTGCAAAGGTTGCAAAGAACGAAAAGGGTACTCCAGTAGATTTGCCTGCTGACCGTGTTGTTAAGGAAAACCCACGTAACGGTTTCCTTACTGTTTCAAAGAAGAAGTAGTTTTTTACTACAAAAAGACTATTGCACCATAAGCGGTTTGAACCTATACTAAGTTCAAACAAACAGGTGCCAGAACACCCCCCTTCCCCGGGGGTGTTTCTTGTTTATGGGGTTATATCCGCTGTAAGAAAAGCAGAGTAGCCTCGGCGGACGAATCCGACGAGGCTAGCTCTTGGGTGAGGTGACTTTGGGTTTTCCGGTGGCTTTGTTGTCGTCAAGCGGCGACGCGAGATGCGACGAGCTCGTCGATCTTGTCCGGGCGGAAGCCCGTCCAGTAGTCATCGTGGGTGATGACGACCGGCGCCTGCAGGCAGCCCGCGCGCTTGGCGATGTCGAGCAGCTCGAGGTCATCTGCGAGATCCTCGATGGAGTACTCGACACCCTTGGCGTCGAGGTCCCGGTAGGTCGCCGTGCACTGTACGCAGGCCGGCTTGGTGAGCACGAGCGCACCAGCGCCTTCCGGAATCCGTGCACGAAGCTCGGCGATAGCCGCGGCCTTGACGGCCTCACGCTCTTCGCTGGTGAGCTCCTCGGTTGCGATATCCGTGGTCATGTTTGTCTTTCCTTCGTTCAGTCTGACCCAGCAGGCCAGAGATTTCGTGGCATTGCCGGGATGGTCGTTCGAAGGTACCTTGTCCAAGAGCTGTTGCGCGCCTTGGTCAAGGAATACTACCCCCTACAGGTGTGTACTCTACCCTCCAAAGTGGGCGCGAACATGTAGGTTATTTTAGACCTAACGCGACGCTAATGCTAGTGCTTTTTGGTGTAAAAAATACGCTACATGTAGTGGAAAACCTTTTTCTTGCTCTTGGGGTAAAACAGGGGTAGAATAGACCTATGACTCACATGGTAGAAGTGAAAAATCTCAAGAAGCGCTACGGCGACAAGCAAGCAGTAAACGGGGTTAGCTTTACGGTTGAAAAGGGGGAAATCTTCGGAATCCTCGGTCCTAATGGTGCTGGTAAAACAACAACCCTTGAAATGATGGAAACCCTCCGGCCTATCGATAGCGGCAGCGTTAAGATTGATGGCATCGATGTAAAAAAGAATCCACAAGCAATTAAGTACCTTATTGGCGTACAACCACAAACGCCAGCTTTCCAGGATAAAACACGCCTCACGGAAGTAATCGAAATGTTTGCAGCTTCTTACGGCGAAAAAGTCGATGCCATGAAGTTCCTCCGCGACGTTGACCTCGAAGACAAAGCAAAAAGCTACGTCGAAAACCTTTCTGGCGGCCAGAAGCAGCGCCTCAGTATTACCACGGCGCTTGTACATGGTCCAAAGGTGTTCTTCCTCGATGAACCAACCACTGGCCTCGACCCTCAGGCGCGTCGTCACCTATGGGACCTCATTGAACAGGTGCGCGCAAAAGGTATCAGTGTCATTATGACCACTCACTACATGGACGAAGCCGAAGTGCTATGTGACCGTATTGCTGTCATGGACAACGGCGAGATTGTCGCCATCGACACCCCGCAGAACCTCATTAAGCAATTATTAGCCCGCGGCTTTAAGAAGAAACAAGAAGTCCAACAGGCGAGCCTTGAAGATGTCTTCATCGATCTGACCGGTAAAGCACTAAGGGACGGTTCATAATGAGTAAATTCACCCGCAGTTGGTATACCGTTTGGACATTTGTCCGCATTAACACCAAGCGCTTTTTCCGTGACCGCACGGCAATCTTTTTCACCATTGGGTTCCCGCTCATTTTCCTATTTGTGTTTGGAAGTCTGAATAACGGTGGTTCGAGCGTTTCCTTTAACGTTGCATTAATTAACGAATCCAGCACGTCATTTGCAAAAGAGTTTGAGAAAAATGTGACCGAAGGCGATGCCATTAAAGTGAACCAAGAGGTAACGACGCTTGATGACGCCAAAGAAAAAATGAGCCGATCGGAACTTGATGCGACAATCATCTTACCTGAAAACTTTGGCGCCGTACAAACGGGTAATAACTACCCAACAGGGGAGGTGAAGGTACTCTATACCCAAAATAATACGCAGTCGGGTATTGCGCTGACCTCTATTTTGCAGAGCCAGTTCCAACAAGTGAACCAGCAGTTGGTGCCAACCGTAACACCGTTTACGGTAGCCAGTGAAGCTATTAACGAAAATAGCCTCTCTGCCTTCGACTACACCTTCGCCGGGCTTCTCGGGTTCGCCATTATTGGTATGGGCATCTTTGGTCCAATTAACGTCTTCCCAGAACTGAAGAAAATGGGGATCCTTCGCCGCCTCAGCACCACGCCGCTGCGTGTCTGGCAGTACTTCGTTTCAACTATGATTGGTCAGGCGGTCATTGGACTTCTGGCGATTGCCATAATGTTCGCCGTTGCTATTTGGATCTTCGACCTACAGGTGGTGGGAAGTTGGCTAGAGCTTGGCATCTTCATCGTCTTTAGTATCGCCATGATTCTGGGTATAGGCCTGGCCCTTGGTGGCTGGGCGAAAAACGAGCGACAGGTCGCACCACTGGCAAATATTGTCGTTTTCCCAATGATGTTCCTTTCGGGGACCTTCTTCCCACGCTTTCTCATGCCAGAGTGGCTACAAAACATCTCGGCATTCTTACCGCTTACCCCAGTGATTGACGGTATTCGCCTTATTACAACTGAAGGCCTGCACTTGATTCAGATTCTGCCGCAGGTAGGGCTGATTGCTGCCTGGATGGTCGTGATTTACGTAATTGCCTTTAAGGTGTTTAGGTGGGAATAAGATGAGTCTCGAGAACTTAGGCAACCGCATAGGTGTGAATGAAGAGGGTGACATTGTTCCACTCGAGGAAGTCACCAAAGAGCTTGGCTATACGCCACTGCCAAATGCAAAAATAATTGAAGCGGCGAGTGATGCCTCGCGACGCCTTCTTGATGATGCTGAGGCAATCGCTCCCAATATTCGGGTAGACCACGAGGGCAATCACCACATATATCCACACACTGCTCAGCAGATTATTGCTACGCGTTTGTCTGCACCAAAGCCAGTCGAACGCTATGACGCGCAGGCAGAGCTGGGGGGTGGATTAGCTCCGTACCGTAACGACGAGAAGCTCGTGCCACTCGAGAACGTGCTCGATGAGCAGTATCGTCCGTGGCAGGAAGACATACGCGTTGCCGTTGAACAGTTTGGTGTTGCTGAATTTTCGCTCGCTGATTTTCGTACCATGAAGCCCGATGACTTTAAGATATTTTGTGAACATTTTTATACTTTTGTTGAGGGTGTTGATATTCATCGGCACCTTATTGAAGGGGTACAAGGTCGCCGAGAGTTAGATGACTCTCAGACACTTACGCACTTATACGGCGAACGCACTCCTGAAGAATTGCTCGAATATGCAAAGTCATTGAAATGGCTAAGAGGTGACCTAGAGGACACAGGAATTCCTAGATTCGTTCGCGCAGAGCTTCACGCGCCTGAAGTGGTAGGTCAAGATCCCCGTAAGCGAGGTGATATTATTCGGGGTGCATCAAAGCGGATACAGCGACATCATGGCCGCATTCCGCAAGTCGTACGCAATAAACAGAAACTCGTCATTGAATGGCACGAAAAATAAAATAACCCCTCGCACGAGGGGTTATTGTATGGCATGTACAGGTTACTTGCGTGTAGTAGGTGTGCCATCGCGAACAGTGAGTTCGACACCGCCGCTCACCCCAACCACAACGTTGAAGATGAAGGCGACCAGTACGCCGTAGAGCCATCCGAATGCGAAGGCAACGAGTGGGTAGAGGAGCACTGCTGAAAGAATGATCGCAAGTACACCCAGGAGCCCTTCAACGAACTCGTAACTACCTGTGCTGAGGTAGGTTGCAACACCTGCAATAGCCGCAACCACACCGATTGCGAGACCGATAATCAGGTTGACGGTACCCAAAAGCTTACCGATTGATAGAACGCCCACCTTTGTTACAGTAATGGTACTCATTTCATTACTCCTATCTAAGGTTATCCTAAGTGTATGGTACGTCTTTACTGTTAAAAACGCAATAAATGGGAGCGATGGTCGTTTAATTTGGGGTCAGACAGCGCTATAGTCATAAGCATTATGAAAACGCAGCGTGGGTTTACAATTGTCGAACTATTGGTGGTGATTGTCGTTATTACTATTTTGGCGGCTATAACAATCGTTGCGTATAAAAAAAGTCAATAAAAAGCACTTCAGCCCCGCCGTAGCAGAGCTGATGTGCTCGATGCAGGCTGGGGCTGGGTAATTATCCCATGGCAGAGTAGCCGAAGCCGTCATCGAATTCGCGTGCGTTGAGGTGTCGCTGGACTCTTCGAGCCGACTTCGCGCTCACCTGAAGCTTCGATCCGTCATTCGTGATGACGAACGGGTCTTCATAGGTGTCGTACGAAGGGCTCTGCTCGTCCATCGTCATGCCACCGGTGTGGACGGCACGGACGCGCCTGAGGTCCAGTTCTGCCTGCACGTTGTCGTCAGGGCTCATAGTCACTCCGTTCAGGGTCGTACACGAAAAGGTGTGTATAAATAAATAATACCATAAAAATGGTAAAAAATCAAATCTTTGGTGGGGCATTATGTGCGAAGTTAGAACTATTCTATCGCCGGACAACGCGATATATTGACTGGGCTATGAGGGCGATGAATGAGAGTACAAAGGTAATTCGAGCGAGCTGTACGAAATCACCACATATTTGATTCGCTAGTCGTTGAAAGCTTGTACCCCTGCATACTTCTGCTGTATCTGGCACGTCCGCACACATTACGCGTAAAAGATAATTCGAACATAAAATAAAGACGATATATATTGCCACTGAAACGAGCATGATAATAAGGGTTCGACGAATTGGCGCTTTGAGAATTTTCCTTAAAAAAGACATAGAGCTACTATAACAGAAAAACGGTCAGAAGAGTTCTAACCGTCCATTCAGGTTCATCTGGTGGGGCTGGATGGAATCGAACCATCTACCAAGTGGTTATGAGCCGCCTGCTCTAACCGATGAGCTACAGCCCCATAGAAGGATATTATAGCCTAGTTACCCCTTATGGGCTATAATGGACCTTGAAAGTTGCCTATGCAAAAAATAAACATTCGTCGCATCATCTATACCGCTCGTCACAAGTATCTGACGCTTAATAATGTTGTCA
>CAZMJB010000002.1:0-54894 GCA_964566735.1 uncultured Candidatus Saccharibacteria bacterium | reverse complement strand
CTTCGCCGTAATCGTTGATATTTGTCGCAAGTTCTTGATCGGTAGCTTGGTCAATCTATTCCGCAGCCGTTTGGCCGGTTGATAGATCCATGCGCATGTCCAAAGGACCATTGTGCTTTAATGAAAACCCTCGTTCGCCCTGATCGAGCTGTGGTGACGACACCCCCAAATCAATCAGGATAAGGTCGAATGCTTTCCCCTCTTCGTAGAGCTGCGCTGCGGCAGATGCGAAATCGGTATGCATAAGACGAACGCCCCGGTCTGCTAGTGGCTGAAGATGCGCAATCGCATAGTCATCACGGTCGACCAGAACACTCTCCTTATCATTTTGTGTTAATTCGAGCACCCCTTTCGCGTGTCCAGCGTAGCCTGCGGTTAAGTCTAAGTAAGACTCACCCTTCCGGGGAGCTAGCGCGCGTAGTGTTGCGTCGAATAGAACGGGAACATGATGTGGTGGATGTTCTTTACTCATCTCGCCTATTATAACATTTGCCATAGTAGACAAGACCTGAGATATGAAGTATTCATATCTCAGCAAACTTCTCAAAATAATCAGAAAATAAAGAACTTTATTTTCTGCTTCTTTGTTCGAAGTTTCTCGAGATCACCTAACCGATAGTGAAGCTGTTTGTTTTCGCAAGGTGTGTTTGTTTTTGTAGTGTATGCCAAGCATACGTTGTAAAAGTCGTGATGTAGCTATTAACGGGGGTATCATGTGATACTCATACCCTAGCTATATCGAGTTGAGAGACTTATGTGAGGTGGAGTTTTGGGAGGTGTGTTTTTGAGGAAGGTACGACGGCTGTTTAATGTGTGCCGCATGCCACGCCTCACTACCAGATAGTTGACCTCGAGAGTTTTCTTTTCGTGTTTGATTTTTTAAAGGACCGACCTACGACATTACTAACGGTGTATCGTTAGAATCAGACTATTCGGAATCTCCAGCCATAAGGCGCCAATACTGCCCTGCGCGTACCGCTACAATGTCTTTTTCGATGTGACCGTAATCAAGCAAATGCTGCTCAATAGTCACACGACCTTGTTTTTGGTCGAGCTCGGCTTCTGTCTTGCCTCGGCGGAACTTTACGTTCATGTCAGCAATCTTTTCATCAAGAATACTGTCACTGGCGTTCAGTGCTGCCTCGACTTCTTTATCCCATACCGATTTTGGGTAGAGGTGAAGATAGTTGCCAAATCCCCTTGTAAGGACAACGCCAGTGATAAATTCTTCACGAAGCTCTGACGGTATCGTCAATCGACGCTTGTCGTCTAACCTTCGTTCAAAATAATCTACTTGCGCCACTGTGCCCTTCCTTAAGGAGTGCTAGAGTTGTTTTTTAATGTGTAGTTGTTTGTCTTGTGGTCTTGTTTTCCACTTGGACTAATCATACTACCCACAATTACCCACTACAACCCCCATTTTTGACAATTTTCTGTGAAGGTGTTGGTTTATCCACATAATTGGGGATAACCACCTGTACACAACGGGGGTGGGAATAAAAATACCCCGCCAAAAAGCGTGGTATTTTTAGTTACAACATATCCCAATAATTGATAAAATGTATATTTTGTGATATAATATACCTGTTCCGAGATACGGACACCGCACAATGTGCGAGCACACACAAGGAGAGATGTGGCAGATAACACAAGGATCAGCATGCTGCGATCCCTCGCCTACCGCCCCGAACTCATCGGTCGGACCATCTACACCCGTGAAGGTGGGACGTTTTACGCTGGACCCATCGAGGCAATCGATATTGAAGACGGTGACATGATCGTCATCAGAACCGAGTGGACTGCCGAGGCGGAAGACGAGTCGGGCCCTTGGCGCCTCTGCAACTATTCGCCTAACCGCATCAGCACGCGAGATGACATCGGATTCGCAAACATGGTCCAGGACGGATCATTCAGCATCTCAATTCCCTACATCGGGAACGCGAGAATTGACTCCGCAGAAGCAACGGCTCTTTCCAAGCCCACCGTCTAAGTGCGCTTCGCGTACGATGACAGCTCCCCAACCCCGCATGGCGCGGGTGCGGTCCGACCATATGGACCCCCGCCGCCAGCGGGGTTATCCATTTCCAAATTATACGAGTCGCTGCTTTAATTGCAGAAGTGAATCATGAAGATCTCGTGCAATCGTCACGTTCGTAAGTCCCATCTCATCAAGCCGCGCCTCGGCATCCTCACGGCCTGTAACCCAAACGCCAATCAATGCCTCAGGTGTATCTTTAAATACTTGCAGCTTGTCATCCTCAAATGTCAGCGCATCAACAACGTGACCCCCGAATTCTGGCGGAAGCTGAAAAGAACCGTCATCTTGCTGCCATGAAGCAATCAAATTCCCCTTCTCTGCTACCGTTACAATATGAGCCGGCGCATCTTCAAGCCCTGCTAATCGAATTTTCATAAGCTGATCGGCCGGGTCGCCATACGTAAGAATCCCCCATGAAGGCCGCGCTGAACTCAGTTCATCGGCAGCTTTCAGTCGTTCACGCGCGCCTGGAAGTAAAAATGATTCCACGCCACGTTCTCTTACGATTGCCTCAACAAGCGACTCAAGCCATTGGTCGCTTTTATGCTCTCGTAAATACCTCAGGAGGAAAAAGGTGCGCTCATCTTTATAGGCGTCCCGACTTTCCTTCCTGAGCTCGTGACTCAATGAGGCATTCTCCCTCTCAGTTTCAATCACTTCAAGAAGCGCTTCAATGAGTGCAGTCGTATCAAAAAGCGTTCGGTCGAAATCAATCAGCTGAAAAACGTTAGTCTTCATTTGCCTTATACAAATCAAGAATTAACTTTGCTACTTCACGTGCGTCGTGACGAATTAATGAACGATGTCCAATAAGTGTATCTGCGCCGTTTACCGTTGCCATCTTACCCAAGAAATTCCCGCCAACCGCTTCATAGCGACGCATTGAAAGGTTTTCGATGTCTGCTAAGGTGACGTACCCGCCCTCTTCTTCATAGCGCTTCGCGACTTCTTCGGTTGGCGCCTCTTGGTTGTAGAGCACATAGTCGAGGAATTCCGTGCCAGCGAAACGTTCAATTTCAGCCGCGTGGTCGCTTACTGTAAAGCCATCAGTCTGCCCCTGCTTACTTACCAGGTTTGCGACATAAAAAACTTTTGCATTGGTTTTAGCCAGCGCCTCGCCCATCCCGTCAATCACAAGAAGTGGACCAAGTGATGTATAGAGGTCGCCTGGCGCGACAACAATAATATCTGCTTGCTCGATGGCAGCCAGTGCCATAGGGTTCGCTTTCGCGCGTGGCGTCAACGAAAGCTCGGCACGCCGTGGGTCGTGCTGAAAATATTCCGCATCAATCACTCGTTCACCGTGGAGCACTAAACTCTTGTCAGGCCATTCCATTTTAAGACGAATGTTATCAAGGGTTGCCGGAATCACCGTCCCGCGGATGCGCAAAATTTCAGAAGCAGTTTCTACGGCCTGGCTAAAGTCGCCGGTGATCTTTTCGAGCGCAGAAAGCAGCACGTTACCAAAAGAGTGTCCCCCAAAGGTACCCGTATCAAAACGATACTGAAACAACTCACGAACTTTTGGAGAGTCGCTTAAAGCCACAAGACACTGGCGTACATCACCAGGAGGCAGCGCACCGAGTTCGTCGCGGAGCACACCAGTACTCCCCCCATCGTCAGCCATGCTTACAATTGCGGCAATTTGGCTTGTATATTTTTTAAGCGACGAAAGCATCGTAAAGCTTCCTGTGCCACCGCCGATGACGGCGATCTTTACTTCGTTTTGCCTAAAAGGGTCTTTCATCTCGTTTTATTATACACTTTCAACTGTCGCGACTTACGCAATCATATCTTCACCGAAGTGTTTTTGTAGTCGCATCTTAATAGAGCCTTCGTGACGACCAAGGCGTTTGCTTAACTTTTTCAGCGATTCCCCCTGTTGGAAGTATTGCTTTAGCTCAGCATCTTGCTCGTCGAGCCAAGGTCGATACGCGTTTGGATAGGTCTCGCGCATTTTCTCGATCTTCTCTGCCCAGCCCGTCGCCGCCTTGCTCTTCTTTGGAGGTTCTTTAGCACGCTTTTCGGCATTTGCGGCGAGGTGCGCATACTGCTTTGCGGCCTGACCTGCCTTATCGCGAAGGTGCACATCAATCAGCTGCGCTTCTGGACTAACACGCAGTGCCATTTGATTAATACCCGTGAGGTAGAGGTTGTTAATATTTTTCACACGACTAAGCGCAACATAGCCCATGCCTTCAACAAAGGCCTTGCGAAGGTCAATGCGCGCGGCATCAAGAGTCATCCCCTGCGATTTATGAACCGTAATAGCCCATGCCAAACGAAGTGGAATTTGCGTAATACTCGCCCGCTTTTTGTCACCATCGCGGAGCTCCCATGTGTCAGGCGACATCGTCACTTCTTTTCCATTTTGGAATTCAATCACCGGGTAGTCAGTGTGTGGTTCAAAGTCTACCACCACACCAATGCTTCCATTCACATATTTACGCTCAGGGCTATTTTTTACCGCCATCACTAAGGCGCCGTGCTTGAGCTTCAAGAGTTTTGGCGCCAGAACCGAACGCTGCAAGTTTTCAACATAATTTTCAGATCCCGTGCTGCTTTGTTCGTAGGTTATCTCATCGGCATCGAGCTCTTTCAGCTTCGCCTCGTTCATACTATCGACATCGATGTTCACGGTATGGAGCTCAGTCAATTGCTCGAGGTCATCAGGGAATACTTCAGTACGAGCCAAGAGCGTTTCGGCGTGATGACGACGCACGTCACCGGCGCGGATTGCATTCAAAATACCAATGAGGGTTTCGTCGTCCTGACGGTGCTGCTCTTCAAGATAGCAAATCACTGGGTCGAGTTCTTGCCAAACGTTTGAGTTCACCACAAAACTGCCCGCTCGCGAATCTCCCCTGTTAATTGGAGGTAGCTGGAAAAAATCACCCGACATAATGACCTGAATGCCGCCAAAAGGTACGTCTGGCTCTTTGCGGACGAGGCGGCAGGCTTCGTCCACCATATCGAGGCGGAAATCGTGGAGCATACTAATCTCATCGATCACCAGTACGTCGGTTTTTTCGATAATCTCGCGGCGGCCCTTTGCGATATGCTCAGCAAAGCCCTGCGGTAAATAATCACTCACGCCAATACCCGCCCAGCTATGGATGGTGGTGCCCCCGAGGTGGGTTGCAGCAAGTCCTGTCGTTGCGGTTACGGAAACATGCATCCCCTCGTGCTTGGCAAGCTTAATAAACTGGTTCAACACAAAGGTTTTACCAGCACCAGCCGGGCCGGTCAGTAGCACACTCTCCCCCGAGAGCATTATTTCTAACGCCAATGATTGGTTCATTACTTCTATTATAGTCGAGAAACGTTAAATAACGCTAAACCCACATGACTATCCGCGAGGCGGCTCGCCTTCTGGCTCATCAAGGAGCTTCTTGCTCTTAATCTCGTAGCGACGGCCTGTAATTTCGCTCGTAATATAGTCTTCATTAATCAGGTTCACGAACATATCAAGGTCGTTGCCGTCCATGATAATAATCTTACCTTCATCATCGGTCATGAGTTCGAGTTGCATAGTGTCGGCATAGTCGACGGCTTGTTCCTGCGTAACGGCACCGACTTCAAGCTTTTGCAGCTTGCTCACAATCTTCTTCTTCTCCATAACTAGCATTTGAAGGTCAGTCCCCTCAGGGAAACTCAGCTTGTAGGCCTTTTCGATTTCGGCAATTTTCTGATCAGCAACGAGCTGCTTCTTAAATTCATAGTTGAAGAGTTTTTCAAACTTGCCTTGGTTAAAGATGAATATATCTTTACCAACAATGAGTACTTGGTTGTCTCCCGGGACCTTCCAGCCAAATTCAGGCTTAAACGGCTTAAAGGCGCCTTCGTTAAATTCCCAGGCGGTTGCCCCCTGAAGCGCTTGGCCAGCACTCACCTGCTTCACAACGTAAAAGACGCCGGTTCCGTCGCGGCGGCTAAAGCGCGCCACAATACCCTTGATGCGCTTGAACTCGTGCTCGGTTTCGCTAAACTCAACGATGTCGTGGCGTTCGTGTTCGATAAGGTGAATCAGCGTTTCAGCGCGGCCTACTTTTGGAAGGTCGGTACGAAGTAGCGTGTTTTCTTCTTTTTCAGTCAGCTCGTAGTCACGAACGCTTAAGCCAGTTCCGGCACCAAGGTTGACATCGTTAATAACATCAAAAAGAAAGAGGGATTTAATTTGCGAATCGAGTTCGTCGGCAATGGTCGTTGAATATGGTGTGTAGTTCTTGTTGAACAAGAAGAACTCAACCCGCAACTCATTCTTAATTGAGTCAGTTTGATTCGCCCACTGGAAAATGTCGGTGCCAGCATTGGTGTCGCTTTTTACTTCAGCGCTCAAGTTATCTGATTTCTCAACCGTTTCAACCGGCGCATTCGCTGCACTCGTTTCAACAATTACTTCTTCATTCGCATCAACCACATCAGACATGTCGGTCATTTCAACGGCATCTTCAGTAATTTCTGGGGTTTTGTCGGCATCTTCCATGTGTGTATTGTATTTCCCTATTTATAAACAACAGGATTAATTATAACTTATTCTTCCACCAGCGCATCGATGACTTGCAGCATTGTACGCGGAGAGGTTCGGCCTCCACCCCCACGAATTAATGTCGTAAGATACTCAATGATTTCTTCATTCGGAATGTTCATGGTACTTATTGGATCGCGACCCTCGTGACCATTCGCAAACCTTACGCCATTTGGCGTAGAAACGATGGTAAAAAGATACTCCGACTGTGAATCAACAATACCTCTAAGAATCTGCTCTTCAGGCTCGTCCCAAGTGCGCTCATCTTCAAGCCTATATCGCAGCAGGTCGGCCTGCCGATCCCCTTCGCTTACTCCGAAGTCACCAAAATTGCCTCCGGCAAGGATTGGCCGCTCTTGTAGCTTTTGATGTAACGACGCGTGGAGTGCATGCTTGTCGACACCAACCCGCTTCACCATGTGCGCCAGGAGTGCACCAATGATATCGGGCTCGGTTCCATGGTAGGCTCCAGACCTTTCTTCCTCGTGAAAGATTGGCATAAAAGGATGTACCCGTGATGGATTTAACGTTGTTGTGACATGCTCAAGAGGCCGCAGCCTTCGACTCGTTCGAAAATCACCATGGTTTTGAGCACCAGTCCACGTTTCAGCAACATACGCCTCGGAACGCACACCAAGATACGTCGCTCCCGACTCGTGAGTCCGCACCGGTGCATCATTCATAGCTAGTGCCGCACTGCCAACAAGAATTGCCCTATCAAGTGGAGACATTTCAAGTTTTTCTGCTTCATGCCGTAGTGGCTTTCGGCTCCTTATAAGGTGGTCGCCCATTAATCCGCTCAGTACAAGCCGACTCGTTTTATCGAATGCAAAACGCTCTCGGTATTTTGGTCCGACGAATAAGCCGTCGGGGGTTTCAGTTGCACCATAGAGCCAGTATGCATCACCCCACCATGCCCGCATCATTGCGACGCGGTCGTGGTCGTACGAGTTGGCGAATGTTTCAGCACGCGGGAAAAGCTCGTCGCCAAACTTCTTCCACTGCGCAACATCGTAGATATCCTCTTCCTCTTCTGGATCTGGATAATGCGGAGCCCCGACCCTGTCCCAATACATCAGTCCGCCGTTTGCATCATAGGCAAGCCGCGCTTCGTAACGGAGCACTTCATGCATATGGTCTTCTTCGGCACGCAAACTCATCGTCCAATCAGACGATTGCAGTTGTTCCTTTGATTCAGATTCGGTCGACAAACTAAAAATTCCTTTGCCCACCAGATTATTTCGTTAGGTTCAGTATACCAAACGTGCTATTAAATACGTACACCCTCGCGAGCTTTGTTTGCCCACTCGTCGGCCATTTCATTGCCTTCATCGCCTTCGTGTCCACGTACCCAAGTAAGGGTCGCGTTCGAGTCTTGGTACAGTGGGTAGACTTCTTGGACGATATCAAGGTTCTTAATCTCTCCACCCTTTTTCTTCCAACCCTTCGCTTCCCAGCCAGGTGCCCATTTGGTAATGACGTTAATCCAAAATTCACTATCGGTAAAAATTTCCGCGTGTTCACCATTCGCGTCTTTTAACGCAGCGGCGATCGCCTTACCTTCCATGCGAATATTGGTCGTATCCCCGTCTTCGCTTCCAAGAATATGCGGAACGCCATTTTTAATAACAGCAAAGCCACCAGGGCCAGGATTAGGGCTCGCCGAGCCGTCAGTATAGTAAACAATCATACACTCTATTGTACCAGCCTATCGACTCGCTCGGCCGTTAACTGACAATCTCGTCGTGAGTTCGGCGCTCTTTTGCGTTACTCATCGTCTTCTTGAAAATAAACAGCGGCAGCACTACCCCAGCAAGCACCGTAACAAGCCAAATAATAAGCGGCGCAAGAATCCACGCAGTAAGGTCTTTAATCTCTACCCCACTCGTAAAGAGCGTCGTCAGCCATAACACAACAAGCGTGGTCACAAGCGCAATACCGCCGCGAAGTGCTGGCATGTACCGCAGCGACATCGACAGCACAAACGGCGTCAAAATAAGCTGCGCAACCGTAAAGAAGATGACACTCCAAATAAATCCGGCTGGGCTAACATTAAACCCATCGAGTGCCCATGAGGCAATCATAAGCCCCAGCGCGTTACCAAGTAATGTAAGAACCGTTATTGCGATAAAGCGAAGCATGCCATCCTCCTATTAATATATCTTCAGTCTACTCTCTTTTTGGCGCCAGTGAAATATTTGACAATTATAAAATAAAGGTATATAATAATATTGATAGACTCTCGGTAACTAAGAATAGTTCGACACATTTCACCTACGAGCAAGAACGGAGGTGGTAGTCGTGGATGAAACCACGCCCCCACCCAAACGCACGATCACTCACATGGACACCGGCACCACTGCCCAGGTCGTCATCTGGCCGAAGGTTCGCGAGAACCTGCTCGGCGAAGACCGACAACTCCGCAGCGGAGCCGAGGACCACGTCGCCATCGCCTTCAAGCGCACCGCGCCCACAAGAGGCCCGAGCATGCGAAACGTGCGCCACGTCCACTACGATCGCCTGCGGATCATCCCGCCCATCGACGAGCCCGACGAGATCGAGCCCTTCGTCCCGATGGATCACCACGGTGATCCCCTCGACCTCGACGCCGAGTAGCGGCGCCGGGGACCTCCGTTCTTAACGGGTGAAATGGCCGCGCCGTACCCTTTCTGGGGGTGCGGCTGTTTCATTTCTAAGGATAAAAAGAAGACCCTAGAGGTCTTCTGGTTTTACGCGGCGCTGCTCGGTCGTATCACGGTCACGAACCGATACAAGCCCGTCAGTTTCAAGCGTGTCAAAATCGACAACCACACAGTACGGCGTACCAATTTCATCTTGGCGTCGGTAACGCTTGCCAATGTTTCCATTGTCATCCCACATGACGGCACCGTATTTCTTCTTCAATAGTTCATACACTTCACGTGCCTTCGCAACAAGCTCTGGCTTGTTACGAACGAGTGGTGAAACGGCAAACTTCACTGGAGCAAGGTGCTCTGGGAATTTCATGACGATTCGCTTCTCACCATTGACTTCGTCTTCAGTATACGCAGCGGTCATAACGGCCATAAGCGCACGCTCGACACCAAATGATGGTTCAATCACGTGGGGCACAAACTTCTCGTTTGTTCCCTTCACGTTGTAGTCCATGTTCTTACCACTTTCGCGAGCGATGTTTCCAAGGTCAAAGTCGGTACGGTACGCAAGACCCAAGAGCTCTTCGCGGCCAATTGGAAAATCAAATTCAAAATCGATAGTTCGCTTACTATAGTGGGCGCGGTCTTCTTCAGGCACCTCAAGCTCGTGCACGTTTTCGTCGGCCAGACCAAGGGCTTGTGTCCACTTCCACACCTGTTGGCGCCAGTGTTCAAATGATTCTTCCCAAGCGTTCGGGTTTACGAAGTACTCAATTTCCATTTGTTCAAATTCGCGTGAACGGAAAATAAAATCACGTGGGCTAATTTCATTACGGAATGCCTTACCCTGCTGCGCAAGACCAAACGGAAGGTCTGGGTAGAATGAATCAACGACGTTTTTATAGTTCGTGAAGATACCCTGGGCGGTTTCTGGACGGAGGTAACTAATAGACTTGTCATCAGCCACGGGACCAACCGTCGTCGTAAACATCATGTTAAACGTACGGACTTCAGAGAGTTCGTTACCATTCGGGCTCTTAATAGCGTTGTCGCGAATAAGCTGTGTCATTTGTTCAAGGCTCAAACCATCTGCCGAATAGCCAGCGTCCTTAATAAGGTGGTCAGCACGGAAACGCTGCTTCGTTTCAAGGTCTTCAACCAAAGGGTCGGTAAACGTATCAACGTGCCCACTCGCCTGCCACACCTTTTGGTTCATAAGAATCGCCGCATCGACACCAAACATGTCTTCACGATCATCAACAAACATCTTCCACCAAAGGTTCATAATGTTTCGCTTTAGCTGCACACCAAGTGGACCGTAATCCCATGTACCGCTCAGGCCACCGTATACGTCTGATCCTGGATAAATAAAGCCACGGCGCTTCGCCAGGCTCACAATGTCTTCCATATTTTTTTCTGTACTCATAATTGAGTTCATTATAGCACATCCCACCTCTTATGTATGTTGATTATCTTTATATTTTGTGGTATAATATTCGTTAGCTCTTCGACAACTCGGACAGTTCACCACACCCTACCCAAAGATGGAGTGCAATCATGGAAGATGGATCCTTTTCAAGCTACATGCAGCAAGGTCGTGAAGCGCTCTCTCGGAACGAACTTCACGCCTCCGCCCGATTCTTCGGCGCAGCTGGGTTGGTCGCCGGCAAGTCCGACGCCCTTCGCGCAGAAGCCCTGCAGATGGGCGGCGTCGCCTACCGTAAGCGCGGCAAGATCCACACAGCGATTCGCTACGGCCGCGAGGCCGTCAGACTCGCAACGCCCACCGGTCAGCTACGCCTGATCTCGGCCACGATGCGTGACCTGGCGATGAGCTTGCACGTAATGGCCGTGACCAGCAAAAAGGACCGCGAGGAAAATCTGACCGAAGCGCGCAAGCTCTTCGAAGACGCGCTCGAGAACGACCACCGCGCCACCGCGGCGGCCGGACGCATTCACGATGCTCAGTACTTCGTCACGCGCGGAGTGCTGGGCCTGCTCTATTTCGATCGGGCGCACTACCGCTGCCTCGTCGAGGGCGAGCGCCCCAACTTCCGACAGCGTCAAGCGCTCAGGAAAATGGCATATCTCATGCTCGACAACGCGTCGTACAAACTACGCCACCTCGACAACCGAACATGGGAGCTCGACACGCTGCTGCGTTTCGCCCAGATCTCACCCTTCTGGAAACGATCGCGACTGAGCGAACGCATCAACGAGCTCCTTGCGCTCTTCCCCGAGCGGAAGAACGACGTGCGCGTTGCCTACCTTGGACGACGCGTCATGCGCGTTGCCATCAAGTACAAGGTGTGGAGCATGGCTCGCAAGCGACGCGCGTAAGCGTCGGGAGTGGACTGTCGTCGTCGAAGAGTGCCCCGCCTGGTTTTTAACTGGGCGGGGCATTCGCTTTTTGAGGCTAAGTAATATCGACGGCCGCATGCTCGCGCACTACGCGCAGCACTTCGGGCAGCAATGCCCCCACTCCCCCAATTTGAATCAGCACCTTCAAAGGCCTCGTTGCAATAAGTCGTAACAACTTTATGTGTTCACTGGAAATTTCACCGCTGCTCACAGCACGGAGTCCCTGTTCGGCCATATCATAGCGGTAAAATGTATCTGGAATTAAAGGCTGTCCATCGACGTCGAGCTCCAGGTTGAGCTCATGCCCAAGAAGCGCTGCATAGCGTGAATAAAACCATGTTTCAATCAGCGGCAACGGAACGGTAATCGCATCGAGTCCGGCAAGGGTTTCTTGCAGGAGATCAAACCATTCTGGTTCGTCAACCGTTTCACTGGCGCGCGCCACGAGCTTTACTGCTTGATAGCCAAACTGGAGACGGTCGTAATCCTCGAGAATGTGTCGATAAAAATGATCGAGCTTTGCAGAGGTTAATACACCCAGGTCGCCTTTTCCCTCTCCAATAACGACATCACTGACGGCAAATAACTCAATGCCTCCTGCAAGTTTGCTTTTCTCCTTACGAACCCCGCGGGCCATGACACTTCGTCTTCCATCGGGGGTTAGCAGTTGCACAATCCTATCGGCCTCACCATAATTTGTTCGCCTAAGAACAATCGCTTTTGTGCGAGTTGTTTTCATGACAGCACCGCCCTTACCGCCACCACCAAGTCATTGGGGTGCATTGTTGACTTATCCACAACACGCTTCACCCCATATGCTTTGAGGTGTGTATCATTTAGTTGTTCAGCTAAATTAGTACAGAGCACCACGGGGATTTCCTTCGTATCACTGTGTGATTGTAGCTCATTTAAGAATGCAAACGCCGTTGAGCCCGCGAGGAGTACGTCAAGAATAATGACATCGGGCACAAACGAATCTACCAACTCAATCGCTGATAATGCATGGGGTGCTACCTCAACCTCATACCCTTCTTTACGAAGAACGTCAGCCTCCATCTCAGCCAGCCACGCATCGTCCTCTACAAGCAGCACTTTCGTCATAATAAACTCATCTGTGACGACGCCTGCAGCTCTACGTAAAACGTCGCTCCGTCTTTATGACGGACTGCACCGATTTTGCCATTCATTGCCTCGGCAAATTGGCTGGCAATGTAAAGCCCGAGCCCGCTACTTTCAGGACGCGCATGAATCGACTGTGGCGCCGTGCTCAGTTTCTTCTGGAGTTTTCGCCACATGTCACTTGAAAGTGCTGGGCCATAGTCTCGTACACCAATGCGAATCACGCCGGCTTTTTTAAACGCCTGAATCTGCATACTGACCGCCGAGCCTGGCGTACTGTAATGTAAGGCATTGTCGCTAAACCCAAGTAAAATACGTCGAAGCAAATCACGGTTCGCAACCAACAAAAGCGGGTGTTTGCGCGACTTCACGGCCACCTCCCTGCCATAAGCTTCAAATAATGGCGACAGTTCCGAGGCGATGTCGCGACAGAGTTGCTCCGGGTTAATTGGCTCGAGGCTAAAGAGCGCCTGATCAAGCCGAGCTGACCGTGTAAGGTTGCTCGTAAGCCGTAGCGCTCGTTCACTGGTAAGTATTGTCTGGCGAAGGAGTCGCTGGCGTTCAGCATCGGAAAGCTGCTCGTCTTCTAGGCGCAGTGCAAGCTGTCGCACTAACGCTAAAGGCGCTTTCAATTCGTGAGCAGCCGCAATAAGCGGCGTCACTTCGTACCTACCGTCCCCTCCATTCATGTACCCAGTGTACCACCCCGAATAAGGTCAGAGCAAAGACAAGCGTGATGATTATTTATTGAAGGTAATTGTCTTAATAAGCGCGTCGAAATCACCCTTAAAGGTTTCAGCGTCAGTGCGAATTGTGACGGTTTTGTCGCGGATCTTAAAGATGACCGCCGAGCCACGGATGTCCTTAGTAAAACTTCCGTCGAGTCGAGTACCATTTTGCTCGTCAGCCTTTACAGAGCTAGATTTCAGTGCGCCATTCTCAACTTGTGTCTTGTACGATTCGACTACCTTGTCATAATCCTTGTCTTCAATTGTCACGTGCAGCGCAAACTGCTGTTGCTGGCTCACGACTGGTACAACACCCGGGTTAAAGTAGGCTTCGTAGGTCCCGCCCGATGCTGCATCTTTAGCAGTATATACACTCCAGGTCTTCGGGTAATCAAACGACAAACGACCGTAATCATCAGGACCAACAAACTGACGGTTTGGTTGTTTCTCTTTTTCAAGGAAATCGGCAGCGTCCTTGTCGGCCTGCTCTTTGACCGCTGCTGCAACTGCGACGGAAACTTTACTATCAACGTTATCCTTTTGATCAAGGTAGTTTACGTAGGCCCATACCGCTACGCCACTAGCTGCAAGCGTCGTAAAGATGAATGCAAACGTCATAATCACCCATTTCTTAGCCGAGTTTGAAGATCGCTGCGCCGGAGGAATATTTGCCGGGGGCACAGGGGTGTAGCCTGGCTGTGGCACGGGCTGAGGACCCGCACCAGGTACGGCGTATTGACCAGGAATCGGCTGCTGCGGCGGAACCTGAGGCGGTTGTTGCTGCGGCTGGAAAGGATACTCGGGATTCATATGGGCTTTATTATACTTACGCTTAGCTGAGGTGTAAAGGCTGGAAACGGTACAGGTGGTACGCTTCAAAAGATTGTTCCGGCTCTCGGTTTGGCAGCGGATTCCCATAGCACACAAGTGTCAAAGGCCGCCCGAGTGTTTCGGCTTCATGCTGCACCTTCTTAGCAAGCTTTGCCCCATCGCGCCCTACCGCAAACGCATAAATGAGCGTTACACCTTCGGGAAACGGAGCCGTCCAGGCATTCGCCCACCGGACCGTCACATTTGGGTCGCGCCATGAAAGCACCCTTGAAATCCCTACAAACAGCGGATGAATCTCGTATCCCACTGCCTTCGCACCCCGACGGCTAATCTCGCGCAGCACAATGCCATCACCACTTCCAATATCCAGGACAACATCACCCTCGCCCACTGGCGTCAGTTCATCAAATAAACGCTTAATGTCCCGCTTATGTGACGGTACATACGGAGCGCCGAAAAAAACGCTCATCCCCAGAATTACGACAATTGTGCCGACAATATATATCCAAAGCACCTACTTGTCCTCGTCGAATTTCCTCTTCACGACCTTAATATCGTTTTTTAGTTTCGTGAGATCTTTTTCAATCTCTTCCGCCAAGGCCTCTGCTTGCTTAAACTTCGTCACCGCTTCTTCAAGCTTAAATGCCGGGCTCTGAAACCACGCTACATGCTCTGACAGTTCAGTCATCTTTTCTTGTACGGTTTTATTTGCTTCTGACATCTTTCACCTCCGCGGTTACATAGTTCTTATACGTTTCAATTTCTATTGCTTCACCGGGCGCAAGGTCACCTCGTAGGAGTGCATACCCTCGCCTTAGCACATTTTCTGGGTTGAGCTGCGCAACCGCCACCCGCAGCGTTCCAAGACGTTCAAACGCATCGTCCAGCTTTTCGCGAATCCGGCGGTACGCTTGGTCGAGCTGCTCATTCACCCGTTCGGCGTTTTGATCAATTGCCTGCACAAGCTGGTGCCCCAGTGACGTCGCCTGCTGGCGAGCCATCCGAATAATTTCTCGCCTATCCGGCACGAGAATTTCTGCGGCATTAGTAGGCGTTGCCGCGCGAACATCCGCCACCATATCAGCAAGCGTATGGTCGACTTCGTGCCCCACGCCCACCAAGGTTGGGATGCGACTACCGGCAATTTCACGGGCCAATAGTTCATCGTTAAACGTCATGAGGTCTTCAGCACTCCCCCCGCCGCGCACAATGACCAGCACCTCGGGAAGCGTTTCAAGGTTATTAAAGTATTTAATAGCGCGGATGATTTGATCTGCCGCAGGGTCGCCTTGCACTTGGGTGTGCGCAACTTCTACGTCCATGCCACCCCACCGCTCGTTAATAATTTTGCAAAAATCTGCATAGGCCGCCGATTCAGTACTGGTAATGACCGCAACGTGCGACGGTACGCGCGGTAAGGTGCGCTTCCGTTCCGGCGCAAACAAGCCTTCAGCTTCAAGCTTGGCCTTAAGAAGCTCAAAGCCTTTTTTGATTGAACCCTCACCAACGGGTTTGATAGCCCGCACATTCAGACTAAACTTACCCCACTTCGCATTCACGCGCGGCGCGGCCACCACCATAATCTTCATCCCGTCTTCAATGGGTATACGCAGCTGATAAATACCCATGAAACAGTCGACAACAGCGTCGGCGTCTTTGAGTTTAAAGCTCACCCATTTACCTTGGCTCACGCGAAATTCAGCCACCTCACCCGTTACCGCAACAGTAGGATATGCATATTCGAGCGTCTGGTTAACCAGTGCGACGAAATCACTTACTGTCAGCTGGAGCTGGAGGTTTTCCATATTTTACAATCGTTAGTTGGTAGAAAACGTAGCCGAACAAAATCGTGCCAGCAAGCAGTGTGACGCGTGCGAGCAATGTACCGGCAATTGCCACTTCGGCTGGCACGCCAGCGGCCGCGAGGAACGTCACCATCACCGCCTCATACACACCTGCGCCACCCGGAGTAATGGACACAGCACCTGCAATTGAAGCAATACCAAAGGCAATAAACAGCAACGCTGGATCAAGCGGATATCCCAATGACCAAAACGCAATCCAAAGGAGCGCCACGTCGAGCATATTGGCAATTGCGGCCCAAATAAATGGCCGAATAAGGATTTTGCGTTCGCGGCGAATAGCAAGGTAGTCGCCGTGCAGCTCGTCGAAGAATTCGAGCACCACTTCTCCATTCACAGCTTTTCGCTTTTTACCACGAGTAATCCAGCGAACAAAGCGATTTGCCGTTTTCGTAATCCAGGCCGAGAACCGACGCAAACGATCGTTGCTCTTAATGAGCCAAATACCCACCCATGTTCCTCCGATGGCAACAACCGCAAGGAGTGCACCGATGCCGCTAATCGTCCAGTTAATCTCGTGGCGGAAGATCAAAATGATCATCGCAACAATTAGTAGGAATACAAAGCTTAGGAATGTCAGCGCAAAGCGAATCACCTGCGCCATAGTTGAACGTGATACGGATACGTGGTGCTTTTTTAAAATCCAGGCAAGGTATGAAAAACCCGCCGCCCCGCCACTTGGAAGGATGTGATTCACGAAGTTAAGCTCAAGTGCCAGGCGCGTCATTGACCACCGCGACATGTCTTCAAGATTACCCTTCGCGCGAAGGTATGAAAAAATCATCCCCCCTGTCGCGTAGTAACTGGCAAACTGAACTGGCAGTAGAAGCAACAAAATCCAGAGGTCAACCTGCCCCAAAAGCCCCCATGCTTTCACAATTTGTGGCCAGGCAACAATAATAACAATCGCTAGAAGAATCAGCGTAACAATGGTTATCCAGCCGCGAAAGGAAAGCTTCATCTTCTCTATTATATTCTAAGCTTCGTTTAATTGTTACAGGAAATAGTATAATAGAGACATGTATATTGCCCTTTTAGGTCGCCAACCCGAACTTTCTATCGCCGAACTCGAGCGAGTCTATTCAAAAGTACGTTGGTTCTCGCCACAAACCGCCCTTGTAGACACTACTGAATTAATTGATATTCAAAAGCTCGGCGGCTCACAAAAAATCGGTCGCGTTATTCTCACGGTTGATTCAACCGAATGGCGCCACGTTTCCGGTGCGCTGGTTAAACACTACACCAAAGCCTGGTCAACCGCTGCTGGTAAAATCACCGTCGGCCTCAGCGCCTATGACTTTAATCTCTCGGCGCGTGAGATACAAAAATCAGGTCTTATTTTAAAGAGTAAACTCAAAGCCAGCGGCGTCAGCCTTCGCCTTGTGCCCAATCAAGACGCCGCTCTTAGCACCGCTACGTCGCACCACAACAAGCTTGGTCTTTCAGATAACAAAGTTGAGCTTCTCATTATTCGTGGAAAAAACGAAACGATTATCGCCGAGAGTATCGGTACACAAAACATCACCGCCCTCGCCGCCCGTGACCAAGGCCGTCCACGCCGCGATGCCTTTGTTGGTATGCTTCCGCCAAAACTCGCGCTCATGATGCTCAACATGGCCGGCCCACTTAAAGCCGACCCAACCCAAGATCTTGCACAACCACGTGTACTCGACCCTTTCTGTGGCACTGGCGTGCTCCTACAAGAAGCGATGCTTTTAGGCTACGGTGTCTACGGCACCGACCTGTCTGAAAAAATGATCCGCTACAGCCGCGACAACCTTAACTGGTTGCAAGATAAATACAACCTCGACAGCCACTGGTATCTCCACGAAGGTGATGCCATGGATGCTTCATGGCAACAACCCATTGCTGCGGTCGTTGCTGAGTCATACCTCGGCCAACCTTTCAGTGCTCCACCTTCAAGCGCCAAACTCACCGAAGTACGTGGCAACTGTAATCACATTATTAGTTCATTCCTGAAGAACCTTTCGAAGCAAATCAAGCCGGGCACCCCTGTAGTGTTGGCCGTTCCAGCCTGGAAAGACAAATTCGACAACTTCACCCATCTTCCCCTTACCGCAAAGGTTGAAGACTACGGTTTTGAACGTATGCACCTCGAAACGGTCCAGGCTGATCGCCTCATGTACTTCCGCCCCGACCAAGTTGTCGCCCGCGAGCTACTGCTCCTTATAAAGAAATAATCCGAATAAAAAGTTGGAGCGTTAAAGCTCCAAGAATAATGCCTGTTAGCACACCAACTGCCCACTGTTTTGCGGTGAATTGTTTTACTTTTACCATTGCCGCACCCCCACGCCGTCGATTCTGCCTTGCAGTTCATAATAACAGGGGTCATAAATCACGGAACCCGCCGCTAGGCGGACCGTGAGGCCCCACTAAAGTTTCCTAGAGTGACGCGTTAACGAACCTGAACGACGGGATCAGTGTTGTTAACGCGTTTTTCAACCATACCTTTCGCATATGAAGTGCCAAAGGGTTAGGCTGTGTTGCCGAATTGTTATAAGCGAGCAGCCAAATGGCCTGCGCTTACAGATGATTGTAGCATATCGATTATAAAATAGTCTTTGGATTTCAGGACAGCCCCCTAACCCCTTGACTATTCGGTTGTTTTTAGGTACAATTGAACAGATTGATGCGAGGTTTTAAGAATACAAACTCGCGAAGGAGATAATAAAGTATGTCACACGTTAAAGCAGGTGGTTCAAGTAAGAACATCCACAACAACGCCGGCGCCCGCCTTGGCGTGAAGCGCTTTGGTGGCCAAAAAGTTAACACAGGTGAAGTCCTTGTGCGCCAAACTGGTAGCACCAAGATCGCTGGTCCTGGTACTTTTATTAGCCGCAACTACACGATTCACGCAGCCCAAGACGGCGTCGTGAGCTTCAAGAAGGTCAAAAAAGGTAGCTTTACCGGCCGAACCGTTACTCGTACTCAAGTAATCGTTTCGTAATTACCTTCTCTTATAAAATAACCCCGTATATTGCGGGGTTATTTTTTATGACTTCTTTCAACTAGGTGTAGTGATTGTAGGCATGTGCATATTGATTCGCAATCGTCTTTGCGTTTGAAGACATCGCTCGAAAGCTCTGTCCCTTAATCTGTCCCCAGTAAGTTGAATCTTGACCTCGTCCATCTTGTTGCGCCTGGCGCTGCTCGTCGGATGCCTCGGCATATTGACGCAATTCACTCATATCGTCTTCTGAAAGGCCATCGGTAAGTTTCTTAAGATATTCAGCTGCAGTTAACGCGGGTTGCGGCTCAACTACCTCTGGTTCAGTGATGAATTCAGCGACGTTTACGTCAGGTGCAGATTGAATCTTCTCAGGAATACCTTCAATGAGGCCGCCAGCGGCGCGACGAGCGCCAACCATCGGATCAGTGACCTCTGCGGCTCTCACCTCTGCCTCGCCCATACTTTCAATGTTCTCCGGACTCAAAAGTTCAGCGCGTTTTTGGTGATGCGCTTCGATATGCATCTTCAAAGAGTCTTCAAAATCACGTGAAGTTGCGTCATTATCCATAAGAAGCTGGAACGACGCCCTCATCCCATCAATACTAGGAATATATACAGATGGATCCTTTTGCTCTCGCGCTTCAACCGGCCTTTTGCTATCAGCGAGAAAGTCTTCGATTTGATCGAATAAATCTTCCTTCGTGTACACACCACGAGAACCGGTGACTTCACCCCTTTCCGCAGCTTCTAGGAAATTAGCGACATACGTATCGACAGCGACGAAACGTTCAGTCGTCCCATGTGCGTTCTCCGAAGCCTTCTTGATAACTTCATGTGCAGCCAGTACGTATGGCTTTTCTTGTTGTGTTTCAGGTGTAGTTGGTTGTTGTTCTGTCATGGTGGATTCTTTTTATTTTATATCAATACTTAGGCAGCTGGTTGCGTCAACCCAAGGTGATGTCGCACGCGTTCAATCACGTCCCCAATCACAACCTGTGATTTCACAAGGTAATCATCAACGCCAAGCGACTCAGCGCGCTCTTTGTCCTTAGGTTGGCTCAGTGCAGTAAGCATAATAACGTGAATGTTTGCCGTTTCAGGGGTGTTACGAAGAATGTCGAGGACATCAAAACCGCTAATTTTTGGCATCATTGCATCAAGCAGTACGAGGTCAGGCTTAAAACGGGTTGCGGCTGCAAGTGCGTCTTCACCATTCCCTACCCATTCAGTTTCAAAGCCTTCAATATCGAGGCGAGATTTGTAGACGTTTGCCAAAGCTTCGTCGTCTTCAACTAACAAGATTTTCTTTTTAGTGTCCATATAGGGGTATTGTACTACGCTCTCTGGGTAAGCACAAGCTAGATTGCTTTCAGCGCAGCCTCAAGTTGCGGGTCACGACTCGCGTTAATATCATCGGCCGTGCGCTCTACTGCTTGGTCGGGTGTAATGCCTTTTTCAGAGATGTTCAGCCCGGCTGGTGTGTACCAACGAGCAATAGTCACCTTTAATGTCGCGCCGTCAGATAAGTTCACGAGCTTCTGCACGCTTCCCTTGCCAAATGTGGTTGCACCAACCAGTGTGGCGACTTTATGGTCATGAAGCGCACCTGCGACGATTTCACTAGCACTGGCGCTACTTTCATTGACCAATACAACAGTTTTAATACCATTTAGTATTGGCGTTCCGGTAGACTTTAGCTCTTCAGTCACGCGTCCAGATTGACGCTCAGTTGTTACCAGCTGCTTGTCGAGCCAAATACCCGCTACGGCCTGTGCCGCCGTTACATAGCCACCGCCATTACCACGAAGGTCGAGCACAACGCCCTTTACACCCTTCTGCTTAAAGTCATTCGCGACGGCGCGGGCCAAACTACCCGTTTCGTCGTCAAAACGGGTGACCGTCAAAATGCCAATGCCATCTTTAATTTCACCATAGGCACTTGGGTTGTTCACTTGCTCGCGGGTAATAGAGAATTCCTTTTCAGCACCATCACGCACAATCGTTAGTTTTACACTTGTACCTGATTCGCCACGAATACTCGCAACTACTTCGTTTAGCTGCTTCCCCGTCGCGTCTTCACCGTTCACCTTAATAATAATGTCACCTACAGCAACACCCGCTTTTTCTGCCGGGTTATCTTGCAAGACACGTACGACCGTTGGGACGTTATTACGCATCCCTACTTCCACACCAATTCCGCCACCAATATTTCCGGTGAGGGCGTTGTCAAAGTCGCTCGACTCTTCGCTATTCATAAATACGGTGTACTGGTCGCCCGCAGCGTCTACAAGGCCTTTGCTAGCGCCTTCCAGGAGCTTTTGCTTATCGAGGTCACCGTCAAAGTTATCCGCCAGCGCGCGATAGGTGCTTTGCACGCTAGAAAGGTCAAGGTCTTCACGGCCAAGGAGTGTATTAATATTGCCGCTCAACGCTCCGCTATTAATACCGCCAGCTACGTAGCCGATTCCTGCAACGAATGCAAAGGCTAACACCATAACAAATGTTGGGATGCGCTTTTCACGCTTTGGTTGACGACGTGGTGATTCGTACGGCGCAGGCGTAGGTGTCTGTGTCGGTGGTGTCGGTTGTGGCTCGGCCATCAGGAATGTACCCTCCAAAGGTATGAATTATACTCTCGTTTATTATACCGCTTCGCTTGAATTAAAGCTTAAGAGAATTAGATGATTTTAACGTATTGATCGAAGAAGTTCTTAGACAGCCACATTTCGCTGTACATACCCCAACCAGCGCCATAGTTGTAGTTGTACTGGCTAACGAGGACCTTGTCACCGCTGACCGCTTCTACCCAGGCAACGTGGCCAGGGTTACCGTGAATCACAGCAATTGAACCAGGCTGTGGGCTTCGTCCGAGGTTTTGGTAGCCAGCGTTGACGGCGTTGTAACCGAACATTCCACCGTTACCCCATCGGTAGTACTTACCGGTTTCTTTGGCGATCTTCCACGCGACATAGCTTGCACATTGGCGGCATCCGTAGCCACGTCCGTCACCACCGTTACCGTTTGCTCCACCGGTTGAAAGGTAGCCGAGCATTGGACAGTTTCCGTTGTGCCATGGGTAATCTGCAAGGAGACCACCGTCCACGATTGAGTAGCCACCGTTGGCGCTTTCACGAGCCTTAAGCTCTGCCTGGATACGCTTTGCTTCAGCAATTTGCGCTTGGCTGTCTTTGATCATGCCTTGATACTTTGATTCGTCGTTTTGAGTACGCGCAAGAAGTGTTGCCTGCTCTGCTTGCTTGGCGGCGAGCGTATCACGTGTTGCTTTTTGGCTTGCGAGCACCTTTGTTACTTCTTCTTTTTGAGTCGAAAGCTGAATTTTAAGGTCTTTTACCTTCTTAATGGTCGCGCCAAGTTCATCTTTTACAGAGTTACGATATTCTTGCTTGTCGAGGAAATCGCCAATATTTTGGCTGCTGGCAAGCATTTCAACCGTTGAAATACTGTCATCAACATACAAGTCGGCAATCGTTGTACCAAGTGCGTCTTGGTTGTCCTTGATTTCCTTTTCGGTTTCAGCAATTTGAATGACGAGCTTATCGTGCTGAGCTTGGTTAACGTTAATTTGTGCCTGAAGAGCATTCTTTTCGTTATTGAGCTGTGCAACAGCGTTTGCGAGGGTCGTAGCTTCAGCGCCAAGACGGTCCGCTTCGGCTTTATAGCGAGCCATGTCCGCTTGGAGCGCACGAATCTTATCATCGTATTGATCCGCTGATACAGGTTTATTGAGTTGATAGCCCACTCCGGTTCCGGCTAGGACGATGGCAGCAACAACAAGAAATGCCCTTTTCGCTTTAGTAGAGAGTGAAGCTGGTGTGGTGGTACGCAGTTTCTTCATCACTTTTAAATTTATCATAAGCAGTATGGCACGTCAACGAATGTTGCGAAAACTACTGTGTCCTTAAGTATCGGTGCGTTGCAAGAAGTGAAGAAATAATACCGATAATCGCCCCGATGACGATCATGGCGAGCAGTACGAAGCCGGCGTATACAGTAAGTGCACTTTCGGTTGGACCAACGGCAATATCAGCCGATTGTAGCGCAGGAGCTGCCAGAATAAATAGCCCGAAGCCGATAACACTAGCAAGAATTGCAGCAAAGAAACCATACACCACTGCTTCGACAATAAATGGACCACGAATGAACGACGCTTCGGCACCAATCAGTTTCATCATTTGAATTTCTTCGCGGCGGTTGAAGATTGCCATACGGATCGTGTTAAAGATGATAAGCGTTGAAATTGCGACGAAGACGACGCTGACGATAATTCCCACTTGTTGCGCAAAGGCAGCAGAGCTGGCAATCTTTTCGATTGCCTCGCGTCGCGGACCGTCAAATGACGCGGGGCGGTTAGGGTCAACGTGCTCCTTGACGACTTCGTTATTACTCACCAGTTCAGAAAGTTCCGTTGTATCGTTAATGTCAACAACGCGAATACTCAAGGTCCACGGGAACTTATTAGTCGCCTCTTTCACCGCATCAAGGGTGTCGTTGTCGCCACGGTTTTGGTTCACGAAGTCTTCTCGAGCTTCTTCGGGAGACTGCGTTGCGACGTCAACCACTGATTCAAGCTTCTTCACTTCCGCCACTACTGCCTCGACATCTTCCTGAGATGTTTCATTCTCGAGATAAATCGACATAGTCACGCGGTCGCGAATAGTATCAAGCGTGTTGCTCATAACGTGCTGTGACACGAAGCTGACGAAAATGACAAACAATGTAATGGTCATCACTGCGGTTGCTGCAATTGTAAGCCAGGCGTTACGCGTAAAGTTATTTGCACCGTACCGGCACATACGAAGGAACGTAATCCACTTTCGCCGAGTACGCTTCTGTTGTGATGCTGTCTTTGAGTCTACTTTTTTCTTCGCCATATTATTTCTTCTCTGCGGTTTGTCGATAACTTCCCTCTGCTTGATCTGAGGTTATCTTCCCTTCTTCAACAGTAATCACGCGGCGCTTTAGCTTGTTCACAATTTCGGCGTTGTGCGTGGTCAGAAGGACGGTCGTTCCGTACTTGTTAATCTTTTCAAGGAGGCGGACAATTTCCCAAGTATTCTTAGGGTCGAGGTTTCCAGTTGGCTCATCGGCAATCAGGATCTTTGGTTGGCGAACAATGGCGCGAGCAATCGCTACGCGTTGACGTTCACCGCCAGAGAGCTGGCTTGGGAAGTTCTTTTCTTTACCCGTTAGGCCGACAAGGTCAATGACCTTTGGCACGGTATTTTTGATTTCACGACCAGTCATGCCAGCGATTTCAAGGGCAAAGGCAACGTTTTCAAACACCGTACGTTGCGGAAGGAGCTTAAAGTCCTGGAACACTACGCCAATTTTGCGGCGAAGCATTGGGATTTGTGAGTCCTTAAGTGTGTCATAGTCGATACCACCAACGACAATCTTACCGCTGGTTGGCTTTTCTTCACGGGTAAGAAGCTTCAGAAGTGTCGACTTCCCTGCTCCAGATGAACCCACAATAATGACGAATTCACGAGGTTCAACAAAAAGGCTCATGCGATTTAGCGCCGGAGCGTTATCTTTTCCGTATGTTTTTGTTACCCTATCTAAAAGAATCATTTCTGCACTAAGTATAGCATAAACGGCTTCCATTTCTACTGGGTACTGACACTCTCTTTATCTATAAGGTTTCCATGTGAGTATTCTGGGGCGACCGTTCTTGGCCGCCCCAGAAGGGACTCAGTTCTCGTCGGTGAGCTCGTAGCCCAGGAAGTCGACCAGTACGACTCTCCGCGCCTTCTCACGATCGAGACCACGAGCCTCGAAGATCTTCCAGGCCGTGCTCTCGTCCTCGCGCTCACGTGGCCCCTCCAGCAGGAGCCCGAGCAAAATGTGCTCGGTACCGATGTGGGGTACCTCGAGCTGGCGTGCCTCGTACGCCGCGCGCTCGAGCACCTGCTTCGCGCGAATCGTGAACGGCATGTGGCCGGTGATCACGCGAGCGGGCGGTTCTGCCTCACGCACCATCTCTCGGATGTCGTCGAGGTTGAAACCCAGGCGAAGCAGCACCTGTGCTGCAACCCCCTCCCCTTCATGAATCAGCCCGAGCAAGAGGTGCTCGGTACCGATGTAATTGTGGCGAAGCTCCTTGGCTTCTTGCTGCGCGAAGACGATGGACGTCCGTGCTCGATCAGTGAGTCGCTCGAACATGCCGAGCCCCCTTTCGATGTGTTCGGTGGTGTGTTGAGAACTGAGTCCTCCAAGACGTATGAACGCCTCGTAGGTAAAGATAGTTTTGAATGTAAACACATAGTCGTAGCTATGCCTGACTTTTACTGCTTCGAACAATAAACTACTGCTATTATACCATTAATTCGTATATTTCTCAAGTAAATCCCTCTGGTAGGATTACTCAGACGGAGCTTCGAGGTACGCTTCCATAAACCCATCAAGGTCGCCGTCGAGCACCCCTTGGGCATTATTCGTCTCATGTTTGGTGCGCGTGTCTTTCACGAGGGTGTACGGATGGAGGACGTAATTGCGAATCTGGCTCCCCCAGTTTGCCGACTCCCCTGCTTGCAGCTCGGTTACTGAAGCAACATGCTGTTCAAGTTGCAGTTGGGCTAACTTTGATCGCAAAATTTTCATCGCTGTTTCTTTGTTTTGGAGTTGCGAACGTTCATTTTGAATCGCCACAACAATACCCGTTGGAATATGCGTAATGCGCACCGCCGAATCAGTGGTGTTTACCGATTGACCACCATGTCCGCCCGCGCGGTAGACGTCAATTTTCAAGTCTTTGTCATCGATTTGCACTTCGCTTGGGGCATCGATTTGCGGGAGCACTTCCACCAAAGCGAAGCTTGTTTGGCGAAGGTTATCACTATTAAAAGGACTGAGGCGAACCAGGCGGTGCACGCCGTGCTCTGACTTTAAGCGACCATATGCAAAGGGCCCCGTTACCTCAAATACCGCAGACTTTATGCCCGCCTCTTCACCGGTAGATCGCTCAATCAGGCTCGTTGACATGTCGGCACGCTCCGCCCAGCGAAGGTACATCCGTTCAAGCATTTCCGTCCAGTCCTGCGCGTCGGTACCGCCCGCTCCTGCACTCAGGCGAAGAATTGCATTGTGATCATCAAACTCACCGTCGAATAAAAGGTCTTTACGAAGCTTTTCATATTCTTTTTCAAAAGCGGTAATTTGACCATCGAACTCTACCAAAAGGTCATCGTCACCAAGCTCCATAAGTTCCACCATATCATCAGTCTGCGCTTTAAGGGTCAGCCATGGATCAACCATCTTTTTCAAAGCCGCGAGTTGCTTACTCACATCTTGTGCATGCTGTGGGTTATGCCAAATTTCAGAAGTCGAAAGCTGCGCCTCCATATCATCAATCTGAGCCTGGCGCTCTTCGATATGAAGACGTTTCAGTGCCGCATCAATTTGCGGACGCAGTTCACTTAGGCGCTTAATGAGGGGTTGCATACCTCTATTATAGTCCTTCAACGGCACGAATAAATTGCTCGCCCCTGTCGACGTAGTTCTTAAATAGACCAAAACTTGCCGCCGACGGACTGAGTAAAACAACACTTCCTGGCTGCGCTAATTCCGCAGCACGACGAGTCACCGTTTCAGCAATGGCACTTGCAGGTACCCCTTCGATAATTTCATAATTGCGGAACCCCGCCGCTTCACAGGCCGTAGCAATACGCTGGGCTTCATCACCAATAAGGAGTGCTCGCACTTGATGCTGGGTCAGCTCGTGTGCCAACTCTGAAAAATCAGAACCCTTATACGAACCGCCTAAAATAATAACCTTCTGCTTATTTGCAAAAGCGTTCAGCGCGGCAATCGCTGAGCCTGGTGTCGTCGCAATGCTATCGTCGTAATACTGCACTCCGTTCACCTCTTTAACAAAGGCTAGGCGGTGCGGCAAGCCATGAAAGGCATTCAACCCAGCCTTAATTGCCTCAGGGTCTTGGGTGAATGGCCACACGGCATCAATGGCCGCGAGTGCATTCAGAACATTGTGCCCGCCGGGAATGCGCAGTTCATAAATTGAACAAAGTGGGTTGTATTCACCGTAACAGAACATTTCGTCGTACATATGTACATAGGCAGCATTGGCAGATGGGTACGGTACCTTCTGGGCTTTCGAATTCTCGGCAATACGCTCTACATAGGCATTGTTTGCGTTATACACAAGCACGTCACTTTCGTTTTGCCAGCGGGTAATTTGCCCTTTCGCTTCGACGTATTCATCCATACTACGGTGGACGTCGAGGTGGTCTGCTTCAATGTGGAGTACCACGGCAACATGCGGTGACTTCTCGATATCCCAAAGTTGGAAGCTTGAAAGTTCGTACACCACAATGTCGTCTGACTGTACCTGCGAGAGAACACCCAGTGCTGGTACGCCAATATTACCAACCAGCCAAACCTTTTTTCCGGCTGCTTCAAGAATCGAAGCAATTAAACTTGAGGTTGTTCCCTTCCCCTTTGAACCGGTCACGCCAATAATCGGCGCGGGGCACTTTGCAAAGAACTCATTGGTTGCCGACCAGACTTTACCGTCAGTTTCAATTTTATACGGCGCAAGACCTGCAGTTCGCACCACTAAGTCAAAACCGTGCAAGTTCTTAAAAACACCGGGTCCGAGCATCGTTCCCGCTCCATGCGGATACGTTGCGCCACCGTCGGCGCGTTCATCGACAATTGTAATTTCATTCGCAGGATCTTGCGACCAGTACGCGAAATTCTCTTGACCTTCTACGCCGTAGCCTGCAATCGCAATCTTCATAGGCTTATTCTACCGTACTCGGAAATAACTTAGCGATTTTGCTGTTGAGCTCAAGGAGTTCCTCTTTATCGCCGCTACTTACAGAGGCCAGCACCCATGAATTAGCATCGATAAATTCTTGTGCCACCTTCATAATTTTTTCACGGGTGACTTTACGGATCATGTCAGGCACCTTGTCATAGTCCTTTACGCAGTCGTCGTTAAAGTAACGGTGCGTATAAAAGCTGGTAATTTGCGAGACGGTCTGTGCGCCCATTTGGTACCGGCCAAGCCCAAATGACTTCGCAGATTCAATTTCTTCATCAGTAAGCTTACCGTCAAGCACCGCCTTCAGTTCACGACTAATAATATCGAAGAGCGCTGGCGCAGTATCATGGTTTACCTGCCCCGACATATCCCAAGCACTGTCGTAGAAGCTTGCGCCACTATAGGCGCCGACAAAGTATGCAAGACCCTTGGCGCGTGCCTTACCGAAGATGCGTGAAGTCGCCGTACCGGTAAGAATATGGTTGAGTGCGTTCATGGCATCAAGCTCTTCTTCATCAAGCACACGAGGGAGCGTCATGGTCAGCCCAAATGTAAGGTTTGTCGCATCTTTACGACGGATAAGGCTTGGGTTGGCTTTATGGAGTTCGTCGCGCGGCACTGGAAGTCGCTCGCCTTCTGGAAGTTCAAACGCTTCGAGCTGTCGAATAATGTCCGCCTTCCGGCCACGAAGTTTCCCTGCAATCACAAAGCGCATATTCTTTGTTGTATGAGTTCGCTTGTGGTGCTCTTTAATATCGGCGAGCGTCACGTTGTTGATGGTCGCAAGTCGTTGGCGGAAGGTTAAAACATCCTCACCAAGCAGTTGCTGCACACGTGGCCACAAAATATTGTGATGATCGTTAAGGTAGCCGGTGAGCTCGCTACGAACGTTCCCCTTCTCCGCTTCAAGTTCAGTTTCGTTAAAGCGAGGCTGACAAATACTCAAGCGCTGCAGTTCGAGAATGCGGTCCCACTCAAAGTCTGCGCAGTCGGCTTCGTAGGCCATTGCGAAATCAGAGGTATACGCATTGTGATACGCACCGTTTTTCGTAAACTCGGCTTCAAAGGCGCTTTCGCTGCGGAACCGAGCATTCGCGCCAAACGCCATGTGTTCCATGATGTGCGCGACTTGCTCGATGTCTTTGCTTTTTGCGTAGCGATTTCCCGCACGGAAGTGAAACTGCATACTCATCACCGTTGCACCGGGTACGTTAATCAGGAGCCCTCGAGCGCCATTCTTTAGTTTCACTTCTTCAACGGTGTGGTTCATCGCTTATTCTTTCGGTCGTTCTATGTTAGTAAGGTGCGGTCCGACTAGCGTCGGCCAGTTTTGCGGTTCTGACGCTGACTCTTCTTCTTTTTGCGTGCAGTGTTCTTTTTCGCGGCGGCATCGTTGGCCTTTTCGACCTTCTTTACCTTGAAGTCTTCGTCGCGGTTTGCTTCGCCCTTAGCGATTTCATTTACACCCTTTTCAACTGATGATTCAGCCAAACGAGTGAGTTCGGTGTCGTGGTCTTCTTCGGCGCGAGCAACAGCGTCACGAACGGTGACGTGCATAATTGCACGGAGTACTTCGTCGCGAAGCGTTGACTGCAGGCTATCAAAGAGTTTTTGTGATTCAGAACGGTATTCAACCAGCGGGTCACGTTGTCCTACACTACGCCAGTGAATTCCTTCACGAAGGTGCTGCATGTTCTCGAGGTGCTGCATCCAAAGGGTGTCGAGTACCTGAAGGTAGACTTCACGTTCAACCTTACGCATCACGTCGGTTTCGAGTTCATCTTCCTTAGCGGCATACGCCTTCTTTACTTCCTTCAATGCAAGTTCGTAGCGGTTCTTGTCGCGCTTTTCGATGCCAATAGCCTTGAGCTTTTTATCGCTAATTGGGAATACTTCCTCGAACTGAGCGTTGAAGTTGCGGTTGTTACGAGCTGGGACAACAGTGAGTTCGCGAACCTTGGCTTCCATAAGGCGTTCAATTTCAGCCTTAATGTCAGCCCCTTCAAGAATCTTGCGGCGAATTGTATAGACAACACGACGGTGACGGTTAATCACGTTGTCGTACTGGACAACGTTCTTACGGTTGTCGAAGTTGTAGCCTTCCACACGCTTCTGAGCTGCTTCAAGGGTCTTTGACACCATCTTGTGCTGCAGTGGCATGTCGTCGTCAACGCCGATACGCTCCATGAGCGCTGCGATGCGTTCACCTTGGAAGATACGCATGAGGTCGTCTTCGGTTGATACGTAGAATTGTGTAATACCAGGGTCGCCCTGACGTCCACCACGACCACGAAGCTGGTTGTCGATACGGCGAGATTCGTGACGTTCTGAACCAATAACAACGAGGCCACCGAGTTCTTTCACGCCCTTCCCAAGCTTAATGTCAGTACCACGACCGGCAATGTTGGTTGCGAGGGTAATCGCGCCCTTCTCACCCGCCTTTTCAATAATGAGCGCTTCGCGTTCGTTGTTTTTAGCGTTCAAGATTTCGTATGGAATCTTTTCTTTATCGAGGTGCGCCGCAATCAGTTCGTTCTTTGCAATTGATGCAGAACCAACGAGTACTGGGCGGCCTTCTTTGTGGTGCTCTTTAATAACATCGGCGATTGCCTTGATCTTCGCCTTTTCCGTGCGGAAGATAAGATCTTCGCGGTCTTCACGTGCAATAGGCTTATTTGAAGGAATTTGAACAACGTCGAGCTTGTAAATTTGCTGGAATTCTTCGGCTTCAGTAAATGCCGTACCCGTCATACCCGCAAGCTTCTTGTAAAGGCGGAAGTAGTTCTGGAATGAAACGGTCGCGAGCGTCATGCTCTCTTGCAGAATTGCCACGTTTTCTTTTGCTTCGATTGCCTGGTGGAGCCCTTCGTTATAACGACGACCCTGCATAAGACGACCAGTAAATTCGTCGACGATAATAACTTCGCCGTCCTTAGTGACTACGTAGTCTTTGTCACGCTTGAACAAGGTTTGTGCACGAAGCGCTTGGTCGAGGTGGTAGACAGAACGAACGTAGTCTGGGCTGTACAAGTTTTTTACTCCAAGGAGTTTCTGTACCTTATCGACACCTTCGTCGGTAAGCGCAACCATGCGACGCTTTTCATCAAGGATGTAATCTTCCGGCGTAAGCTTTGCAGCAATCCGAGCAAATTGTTGATAGTTTTCAGGGTTTTCGCTGGCAGGAGCACTAATAATAAGCGGGGTTCGGGCTTCGTCAATAAGAATCGAGTCTACCTCGTCAACAATCGCATAGTGCAGTTCGCGCTGGCGAAGCAGGTCAACTTCGTTCACCATGTTATCGCGAAGGTAGTCGAACCCGAACTCGTTGTTCGTACCGTAGGTAATGTCAGCGGCGTAGGCTTCTTTACGGGTAACTGGGCGAAGGCGCTTCATACGAGGGTCGTCGTGACTCTCGTTGTCGTACTGCGGGTCGTACATAAACGATGCATCGTTAATGATGACACCCGTAGAGAGGCCGAGGAAGTGATACAGCTCACCCATCCAGCCGGCGTCACGTTGCACGAGGTAGTCGTTTACCGAGACAACGTGCACGCCCTTACCCTCAAGGGCGTTTAGGTATACCGGAAGGGTTGCCACAAGGGTCTTTCCTTCACCGGTCTTCATTTCAGCGATATCACCTTCGTGCAGCACCATACCACCAATGAGCTGTACATCGAAGTGACGCATACCAAGAACGCGGTTGCTGGCTTCACGAACCAATGCAAATGCGTCGGGCAAAATTGAATCGAGGGTTGTCCCCTTTTTTGCAAGGCGCTTCTTCAGCACCTCTGTTTGCTTCTTGAGTTCTGGCTTCGAAAGCTTCTTGTACTTGTCTTCAAGTGCGTTAATCGTAGCAACTTTTTTCTCAAGTCGCTTCAGAATCTTTTTCTGAGGGTCGCCAAAAATCTTGGTGAGTGTCCCCTGCCGTGTAATTGCCATGTGTGTGGTACCCCGCCTTTCAGGAAATAATCGGTAAATTACTTTAGGTGTTATTATACGGTTTTTTATGGGGTAAGGCAATATATCACCGAGAGCATTATCTCTAGTGACTCGCTTGTACTTTTCGCTGTTGGACAGTGTCCTTATATTTGTGAAGTTGTGCGATAAGTTTCGCCTCCACAATATCGATTGCTGCGTGCATATTCATCGTTGAGTCTTTGGCGATAATGGTCTTTTCGGGCACTTTAAGAATGACCTCGGCTTCGTACTTATTGCCATGATCTCGATTCACCTGGCGTAGTTTCACATCTGCCACAAGGCTCTTTCGGGCGTGCGCAGGCACGTACCGATCAAGTTTACCAACTCTATCTATAATGTACTTCTGCATTTTTTCGCTGACATTATATTTAATACCGGTGATATCAATGGATGCTATCATCTTACCCTCCTGCTGGTTGGTTGATAAAAATATTATACCACGAGCAGTGTGTGAAAAAGCTTAAGGAAGCTTACGGTCGAACCTTTAAATTCGACGCCCACACCCCGAAAATAATGACCGCAATCACCACGACTGCAAACCCAATTCCCTGGAAAAACGTGGTCGTGCCACTAAATAAATCAAAGCTCAATGAGGCAAGAATAATCACCGCCAAGCAACCGAGCACCACCGCCCAACCTTCCCACGTAATCGGCACCCAGCCCCAGCCAAGGTCTTTCGAGAAAAGCCCTCTTCGTTTACGGAACCAATACTTATTCATGGCACCTCCTAGGGTTAGAGCGTTTCGCGACCACCAAGGTATGGACGAAGCACCTCAGGCACACGAAGCGTGCCATCTTCGTTTTGGTAGTGTTCAACAATAGCAACGAGTGAGCGCGCAAGTGACACGGCGGTTCCATTAAGAGTGTGGACAGTTTCAACTGTTCCTTCGCTGCGTCGAACACGGATATTTAGGTTGCGCGCTTGGAAATCAGTACAGTTTGAACAGCTGGTAAGTTCGCGGTACATTTTATCGACTGGAGACCAGTACTCAAGGTCGAACTTCTTCGCAGCCGGTGCGCCAAGGTCGCCTGCAGCAATATTGATGATGTGGTACGGAATGCCAAGCGATTGCCAAATTTCTTCTTCAATCGCAAGGAGCTGGTTGTGCACTTCGACGCTTTTTTCAGGGAGTGCGTAGGCATACATTTCAAGCTTGTTAAATTGGTGGACGCGGAAAAGCCCACGGGTGTGCTTGCCGTAGGTACCAGCTTCTTTGCGGTATGAAGGGCTGAGTCCTGCATAGAAAAGTGGCAAATCAGCTTCATCAATGATTTCATTTGCGTGGTAGCCAGTAAGTGGCATCTCGGCGGTTGCAATAAGCGAAAGGTCCTCGCCTTCGATAAAGTATTCATCGTTTTGGTCGCTGCTTCGCGGTGCAAACCCAGTTCCTGTTGCTGTGTTGCTATTCACCATGTGCGGCACAGTCATGAAGGTAAAGCCCTTTGAAATCAAAAGGTTCAAAGCGTACTGCGTAATGGCATTTTCAAGAAGCGCAAAGTCACCCTTTAGGTAATAGAACTTTGCACCTGCAACTTTCGCGCCGCGTTCGAAATCAACCCAGTCGCGCCTGGTTGCAAAATCGAGGTGGTCAATTGCCCCTTCGGTCTTTTCACCCCAAGTCTTAATTTCAACGCTGTCTTCTTCGCCGCCAAGCGGCACATCCTCTTGAAGCATGTTTGGCAAGCCTGAAAATGCATCGCTAAATGCTTCTTCCGCGGTGCGCAGTTCATCTTCGACACCCGACAGCTCGTCCTTGATCGCCTTACCCTCTTGAATAAGCTCTGGTGCTGGCTTTCCACCCTTCATCTGCGAAGCAATAGCATTTCGCTTTTCGCGCAGTTCGTCGGCCTTCACCTGCGCATCACGACGCTTTGCGTCGAGTGCCAAAATATCAGCAACATTAACGTTCTTGTAGCCTTTAGCTTCGGCATTGCGCTGAACGAGCTCAGCATTTTCGCGGACAAATCGAATATCTAACATATTACTGGTATTGTAGCATATTCCCTACCTCTGTTATAGATAAAAATACCCGCCAACCATTTCGATAAGCGGGTATTTATCATTTCAATGACTATTATTCCGTACGAAGTGCTTCAATCGGATCAAGCTTCGCGGCCTTACGAGCTGGGAACCAACCGGCCAACATTGCAATAAGAATCAAGGCGATAATCATGATAGCAATTGGGATTGGCTGGAAGATGAGCAGGCTGGTGCCTTCTGAAAGGCCAAGTGCTTCGGTAATCCATGGGTTTGCGAGTGCGCCTGCAATCACTGCAATCGCCGCACCGATGATACCCCCAAGGAACCCAATCCAGGCTGCCTCAAATTGGAACAGTCGGCTGACTGATTTGCCGCGCATACCAAGCGCCTTCATGAGACCAATCTCACGGGTTCGTTCAAGTACGCTAATGTATTGGGTGTTGATGATGCCGAACACACTGGCGATGAGTGCAATGATACCAAAGCCGAGCACGATACCTTGAAGCGTATTCACCACCGTGAATACAACACCCTGGAGGTCTTTGGCAGTCTGAGCGTAAAACTCATCTTTGGCAAGCTCTGCCTTTACCGCTTCGGGGTCAATACCCTCCTTTACAACTGCGGTAGCGCCGAAGTATTTTTGATACTGAGGAGTACCCTGCGTGGTAAATTCGCTAATCGCTCGGGCAGCACTTGGCGCAACTTGAATACTACTGGTCGTTGTAAGTGCCTCTGCCGACTTGGCGGATACCGCAACGATGGTAAAGCTAAATTCTTCTGTTTTTGGTTGCAGCAACGCTTCTACGGCAGCCTCGCCACCACTCACAAGCGCCACTTGAAGCTGCTCGGGCGTTGGCGTTGCTGCTGCCTGTGCAGCCGTCATTACGAGCGTCTTACCCACCAGCTCTGAAGCTGAAGAAATCACCTTATTTTCAATAAGCACTTCAGCGAATGCTTCCGGAACAACTACTTCGCTCTCTGCGATATCTTGACCCTGCGCAGGCAAGGTTCCGTAGGCTGTTTCGCTTCGAATTGTCGCGTTATACGTCGTTACGTCGGCAGTGAACTTTGTTTCATTACCGCCAAACGTCATGTACTGAACAACGGGTGTGTAGGTAGGAACAACATTTGTCAGGTCGTCGCGACCTGCAAGCGTATCGATATCCGCCTGAGTCATTTGCTTAATGGTGACACCCTGTGTCGTCGTTGCATCTGGATCATACACGCGAATTGGCGATTGCATGCCACCACCCTCGGTAATTGTTTTATCGCGCACGATAAAGAGTGCTTGCGGGTTCACATTCGAGTTAATGAGGTTATCGGCGTATTGGCGCGCACCCTCACCCGCTGCAAGCGATACGGTAATCGTAAAGGCACCCACCGCAATGGCGAGGCTGGTAAGAATTGTTCGCGCCTTAGCGTTTCGCAGGCTTCGAGCGGCACGGCGAGCGATATCAACAGTTTTCATTACTTCGCTCCTTTCGCAGCCGAAATGTCGCCTTCAATGCGGTCAATCTGTCCGTCTTTGACGTAAATTTGAATATCACATTTGCTCGCAAGGTCACTGTCGTGCGTAACAATAATCAACGTACTTCCACCCTGCTTATTCAAACCGAATAAGAGCTCTTCGATCTTTTCACCCGTTGTTGAATCGAGGTTTCCGGTTGGCTCATCGGCAAAAATAATACTTGGCTTATTAACAATGGCACGGGCAATCGCCAGGCGTTGTTTTTGACCACCTGAAAGATTTCGTGCTTTTTGCTTGAGCTTGTCGCTCAGCTCCACCGTCGCGAGTGCTTCTTCGATACGCGCTTTACGGCTGCGTGCACTCACACGGCCAATTTCAAGCGGCAACGCCACGTTGTCGTAGCTTGTTTCATTTGCCTGAACAAAGAATGACTGAAAGATGAAGCCGATCTTTTCAGAACGGAATTTATCAACCGCTTTGTTTTTGAGCTTTAAGATATCAACGCCGTCAATCACCACTTCACCCGCCTCTGGACGGTCGAGGCCGCTCATGGCATGCATTAACGTTGACTTTCCACTTCCAGATTTACCGACAATCGCCACACTCGCGCCACTCGGAATGGTAAAACTGACATTATCAAGCGCCTTAAACGTACTGTGTTTTTTCCCATACGTTTTAGTGACGTTTTTCACTTCAATCACGCGTACACCCCCACTAATTAACTGTTCTTATTGTAGCATGCGCCTAGTACGAATATTCTTCTTCGTACGGTGTTTCGAATACCACCATACCGCAAGCCGTACGATGCGTTTCCGCCGGCAAAGTCTGTCCATTATAGACGATCGATCCAGAGCTTACACCCGCCACGCGAACACTGTTACTTTCAAACATCGAGCCGGTTGAGCACACATCGGGTTGTGTTACGGTGAGCTCACGTACCGTGCCCGCAGTAACGGCCAGCCCTTTCTTTGCTTGAACTTCAAGGATTCGGATAGTGCTTTCGTCGAGAGTCACCAGTCCCGTCCCCCTTACGGTCACCTTTTCGTACGAACCGGCAACAGCCAACTGTGAATTCTCATGCAACGATTCAACCGTTAATTCCGATTGTGTCGTGCCATTGTATGAAAGCTGCGCACCACCATTCTTCGAATCGACTATCACCGTAGGGACTGCCGGTCCATAGACCGTTAAGACTGGTTGTACAAAGGAGTTGCGGAAGCTACTTGGTACTTCGAGAGTAATGCTCGCGCTCTGTCCGTCCACTTTGATGACTGGCTTTGTAGTTGGGAGCGCGCTCAGTTCATAGCGTGCAGGGCCCTCATCGACGACGTAGCGAACCGCACCATACTCAGCAAAGAAATCTTGTGCTTTGGCTTCGCTCGAGACCGTCTTTACCGACAGTTTGACTGATGTCGCGGTACTAAATTCCGTCGGCAGGTTCGCCGAAGTCTCACGCACCATGCTACGCGTTTCATTTGCAACACGAAGTGACTGTGTGCTTGCAATACCAATGGTCGCTGCAACCGAGGTAATACCAAGTACCGTAATGATAATTCCGCTCACCACCATGCGCTTCGTGAGCTTTCGCGCAAAGAATGCGTAGGCAATCAGACTAAACAGTGCCGTCAACAGTGACAAACCAAAGAGCACGATACCGAACACCAGCCAAACAATCCAGGCATTACCAGCACCAAGTCCCGTAAAGCCGTTTGTCATATCGAGGAACGCTGCGTTAGCCGTTGCTGACGCCACCACAAGCCCGACTACTACCACAAAGGTAATGACCGCACCCACGGCACTGAGGGTACCGAGCGTCACCGCTAGTACACGCTGCAATACTGGTGCAATGCGGTTTTCCGTCGCCCGTTCTTCGTCGGCATTGAGCTCTTTAATTGATTCAACGGTAACGCCCTTACCTGCGAGTTGCAGCTTTTCAGTCGCAGTGCGTGCCGGCGGCAAGATAACCCACAGCAAAATGTATGCAAAAATGGCAAACCCAAATGAAATAAACAGCAGCACAATAAAGCCAAGCCGTGCCCAGACTGCATTGAAATTAAAGTACGCCGCAATACCACTCAGCACACCGCCAAGCACCGCATCATCCATCGATCGGTAGATACGTCGTCCAGTCGCCTCTTTGCTTGATCCAACCGCAATATCACCTTCGTCACCGGCAAATTCATGTGGCTCGCCCAATTGCTTTCGTAGCGCTTCAACGTCGTCGCTACTAATGACGCCACCGGCCTTTACGCCACGCTCGGCAAGGAGTTCAGTCATGCGGATTTCAATATCGCCAAGCACTTCTTTATCGTTGGCGTATACCTCAAGGCTCTTAATATATTTTTCGAGTTGTTTTTTGGCCGCAACTTCAATGTCGTACGCGGTCTTGGCAATGTGGATTCGGGTAATTTCGTTCATCGTACTCTCCTATAATTTCTTTAGTGTTGCGGTTAATGCTGCAATTTTGTCGCCGACCTTTTCGACAACTTCGTCGCCGTAGTCGGTGGTTTTGTAGTACTTACGCGGCGGTCCTTGTTCGCTCTCTTGCCATTCGTGTGATAGCAACCCATCCTTTTGCAGCCGGCTCAACAGCGGGTAGATGGTACCCTCCACCACCACTAATTCGGCGTCGCGAAGTTGGGTAATAATATCGCTCGTGTACTTTGGTTTGTGCGAGCAGGTTTTAAGCACACAATATGCCAAAAAGCCCTTGCGAAGCTGGGTGGCGAGTTGCTCGGCATACGCTGCACTTGATGTATTTTCACGTGTCATAGTTCTATGTTATACAAGGTACTATAAATTGTCAACCCAGTTGTGCTCTTCATAACAAAAGATGACGGCTTAGAACCGTCATCTCTATCTGTTTAGCGAATGGCTACGCGGTAATGCCGCGAATGAGCTCGGCAACCGTCGCTTCGATCTGCCCCTGTACTTTCTCGGTCTCAACAACATCCCCCTCTGGAGATAGTTCCCGTGAGAAAAAGAGGTTCGTTTGCTCGTCGCCGACAATCGCCTTCAACGGACCAGCCAACGCCTCACGCGCCGTTGCATGCGCTTGGTGCGCCCCACTCTGCCAGCCGTAGCCAACAAGTCCGACGCGCTTGCCTTCCCATTCCTTCCCAATCCAGTCGATAGCATTCATCTGTACCGGTGTCATGGTGTGGTTATATTCAGGAGTAACAAAAATAACTCCATCAGCATCAGTCACCATCTGCGTCCAGCGCTTCACCGACTCGTTTGTCGGATTAAACTCGTCCATCATTGGCGTATACGGTGAGTCAAAGAATGGCATAGCAAGCTCGCCAAGATCGGCAACCACCACCTCAGCACCCTGCTTCGCTACTTCCGCAGTCACAAGTGGTACAATTTTTTGATTCACGCTATTTGGCCGGACACTCCCGGTCACTACAAGAATAGTAGGCATATTATTTTATTTCCCCATGTCTATTAGATGTATTACTATATTTAGTATAGCAAATACTCGACGGGTGTAAAGCTTTTATGCACTCTATTTTTGTTCAGTCGGCTCTTCGTCGTGTCCAATGGTAAAATCTACCTCTGGGTAAATCGACTTGGTGACTTCGTCGTATTCCTGACGAAGTTGCGGGAATGGCACGCCTTCACGGGCGGTTACCCCTTCAAAAATCCAGAATACGCGCTCGCTAAAGCCCCAGCCACACGCAGGTGGCATACCGTACTCAAGCATTTCAACGTAATCAATGTCGAGCATCATGGCTTCGTCGTCACCGGCGTCGCGCATGTTCTGTTGCTCTACGAAGCGGTTCAATTGGTCGATTGGGTCGTTCAGTTCTGAGAACCCGTTCCCAAGTTCAGAGCCAGCAATCACCGGCTGGAAACGTTCGACAACGCGGTCATCTTCAGGGTTTGACTTCGCCAGTGGCGAAATAAACTTCGGGGTGTTAATAAGCCAGACAGGGCCCGCAACGTCCTTACGAATATTCTTCCAAAGCTTATCGATACCCCGAGCGCGGTTTTCGGTCTGCTCTACTTCGAGCTTGTTATCTACCAATGCCTTCTTCACTTCATCAAGTGAGCTTTCGTAGACATCAATGCCATAACGGTCTTTAATAATTGTCGCGTAGTCCCACACTTCCCACTCACCAGCCATATCGACATCAAAGTTACCGAGCTTGAATTGAAGCGTACCGAATGTTTTTTCCAAGACATCCTTGTACATCGCTTCCATAAACTTCATGCCGTCTTGCCAGTTGGCATAGGCCCAGTACCATTCCATTGCAACGTGCTCGGGAAGGTGCTCGTCAGAATAATTTTCGTTGCGGAACCGAGGCCCGATGTCGTAAACCTTTTCAAAGCCTGCACCAATGAGGCGCTTGAGTGGAAGTTCATGGCTAATACGCAGGTAGAAATCTTGGTCGAGCGCATCCATGTGTGTCACAAATGGGTTTGCGTCAGCACCACCTGTAGTGTGTTCGAGAACCGGTATGTTTACCTCTGTAAAGCCGTTGTCGTTCAAGAAATCACGCGTTGCTTGCCAGAACTTTGAACGGCGCACGAAGCGCTCACGTACGTCGAGGTTCACGTTCATGTCAATGTAACGACGACGCATACGCTCTTCCTTATTGGTAAAGCCGTCCTGTGCGCTTGGCATTGGACGAAGCGCCTTCGTAAGAAGACGAAGGGTCTGCACTTCAATCGACACTTCACCAGTCTTCGTTTTAATAACTGGACCCGTTGCTTCCAGGAAGTCACCCGTATCTAGGAGTGGAAGATCGGCGAGCGCAAGCACGCCGGAAGCCGCGTCGCGGCCAGAAACCTTTCCGTCCTGAAGGAAGAGCTGCAGCTCCCCTGTTTGATCACGCAGCACAATAAACGCGAGCTTTCCAAACTTACGAATACCCATTACACGACCAGCAATTGTCACCGGTTTGCCTTCGAGGGTTTCGAAGTTTGTTTTCACATCGCCCGCGTTGTGTGTGCGATGGCTCTCGGCTGGGTACGGGTTAAAGCCAAGTTCTTTTAGGTCTGCGAGCTTGCGCAGACGCTCATCGCGAAAATCTTTTAGTGTCGACATATCTGTAGTAGTATACCACGACCCCTATCAGTTCGGGTACACGTAGCAGGCCTTTGTAAATCCTGGAGCAGGGTCTGTAAATGTGGCGTTGCTGCACGAAACAGGACTCACTTGATTATGGAGCCTGTTAAAACGGCCCTGGGCTGCACTTCCAAAAACAACCGTCGCAGTGCCACTAAAGGTGCAGGTTCCATTTTCTGCGGCGCAGGTTGACGATGGCAGATTAAGATAGGTCGTTTGTGAACCCGCAACACCAAGAGCTCCACATGGCTGGAAACTATCAAGCGTATCGTTATTAACCATCGCGGCACCAGACTTAGAATAATATTTCTTTCCATTCGTCGTCTCGAGGAGAAGCACATGTTCGTTCGCATTCGCGCAGTAAGTAATGACTTTATATTTCGCCTTATCCATTGTTACAGCGTTGAGTCCATCCGCCATAACGACTGAGGGCAAGAAGCTACCACCACCCGTGTTTGATGCATTGATAATAACCTTTGCATTTTGAGAGAGGTCGGTCGAAATAGCCGACTCTTTCGCACGCGTCTGAATGCCGTTGTACGCAACGATAGTTATCGCCGCCAAAATCGCAATAACAACAACCACAATCAAAAGTTCAACAATTGTAAAACCATTTCGGTTTTTCATCAGACTGCTCCCACCATTCATCATTACGACTCAGTATAGCATAAGAAAAATGCAGGACGTTCGCCCTGCATTATTTTTACCTTATTTAGACTATCCGACGGCTACAACTGTGTAATTGATGTCGCCCTTAGGTGTGGTAATGGTCACTTTGTCATCAACCTTTTTGCCGTACAAAGCCATGCCAATTGGCGATTCGTTGCTTACCTTACCCTCAAGTGGGTTCGCTTCAACTGGACCAACGATGGTGTAAACTACCTTCTTTGCACCGGTCTTAAGCTCAACACGGCTACCAAGACCAATGGCGCTCTTGTGTGAAGCTTTGATGATTTCGGCGTTAGTGATAATTTCTTCGATTTCAGCAATACGAGTTTCAAGAAGGCCCTGCTCTTCACGAGCGGCGTCGTATTCAGCGTTTTCACTGAGGTCGCCAAAGTCACGTGCGTTAGAAATCTTTTCCGCTACTTCCCCACGGCGCGACTTAAGTTCAGCAAGCTCTGTTTCAAGCTCCTTCTTCCCTTCGGCTGTAATTTGATAGTGTTTCTTCATTTCTTAAAATCCTTTATTCTCTTTCAATTTCCGCCTGTTTCGCGGAACCCCCCACGCTATATGTAGCGTAGGGGGCATGTCTCACATCTCTATTTATGCTATTTTAGCAATCAGTTCTTCGAGTGTCAACACCTCTGTTTCACCCCCCTTGCGGCGAGTAAACTCAAGCTTCTCCTCCTCAAGAAGGCGTTCGCTAATGGTAACACGGTACGGCAACCCGAGCAACTCAGCATCGGCAAACTTCGCGCCTGGGCGTTCGTCACGGTCATCAAACAGCACTGTAATACCTTCTTCTTGTAGTTTTTCGTACAGTTCAGTAGCTTGTTCTGCAACGTCTCCAATACTTACGAGGTACACCTTGTACGGCGCAACGTTCTCTGGCCAAGCAAGGCCCTTGTCGTCCGAGAAGTGCTCGGCAATAAGCCCCATAAGGCGGCTCGGGCCAATGCCGTAGCTTCCCATAAGGACTGGTTTATTTTGGCCGTCTTCGTCGGTAAATGATAGCCCAAGTGGATCAGAAAAACGAGTACCGAGCGTAAAGATGTTCCCCACCTCTACCGCCTTCACCTCTTCGAGTTCATCACGGTTCACGCCAAGCTCAGCCAAGACTTCGTCGGTGTACACTTCTTCATTAATAGCAATTCCCTTTTCGCGGTGCAGGTAAATAATATCCTCACCTACTTCGCTAATCGTCTGGAATTCGTGGCTAAACTTGGCAAAGCTTCCCCCACTCGCAAATGTCTTAAAGGTGCTGTCACCAAGCCCGAGGCGCTGGAACACACGGTTGTATGCCTCGGAGATCTGCTCATAAAACGCATCGTGTTCTTCTTGGGTACGACTAAAGCTGTAGAGGTCTTTCATCCAGAACTCACGGCCGCGCATAAGGCCACTCTTTGAACGAAGCTCGTTACGGAATTTAATCTGGAACTGGTACGGATACACAGGAAGGTCTTTGTAGCTACGAATGTAGTTCTTCATAAGCTTCGTGAGCGGTTCTTCATGGGTTGGTGCAAGCCCAAGCTCACTGCCGTTTGCAAGTTTTGTCTTAAACCACACGTCCATGACGTTATCGTCCCAACGCCCAGAGGTTTGCCATACTTCACTTGGCTGCAGCGCCGTCAGGCTAATTTCATTTCCACCAACGGCGTTCATTTCCTCACGGATAACCTGAATAATGTTCTCGAGCACCTTCTTACCCAGTGGCAAGTAGGCATATACACCGGCCATTTCTTTGTAGACGTAGCCCGCACGAATCAAAAGCTGCGCATTCTTAGCAACTTCATCAGCTGGGGCATTTTTCAACGTTTTTGTGAATAATTTTGTAATTCGCATAACTTATATATTGTACTAAAGAAGTGACGGATTGATAAATAAGAAATAGAACGCTACTCCGTTCTTGAGCATGTGCAGCAAGATTGCCGGCCACAAGCTGCCGCTGTACACGCGCAGCAGACACAGCACAATACTGAGCACGAACACATCGATACCAACGTTCCACTGGAAGTGCACGATGGCAAACAGCAAGCTCGTAATAAGGATGGCGACCCAAAGCGACACGTACTTACGGAGCTTTCCAAACAGGTAGCCACGGAAGAGAATTTCTTCCGCAATAGGCGCTACGATTACGAGGCTAATAAATGCAATCAGGTACTCGGGTTGCGAAGCGATCTGCGCAAAGCCAGTCTCTTGTTTTTCGGCGTAATCAACAAAGGTCAGAAGCTGCGTAGAAATAACCGTGACAATGGTCGTGAGTATCAAATACACAATCATGCCAGCCGGAGCAAGCAATAAATCGAGCCATTTCGGCGCGCGTTGCAACCCCAACTCTTCTTTGGTCGTGGGTCGTTTTTTAATGAGCCGCGGAATACCGATAACGAGTAAAATTGAGAGAGCGTATATCACCGCCCCACCGACCGCATTAAAGATAGCGATGTTTACCGATTCAAACGAAACACCCAACCCCTGTAGTGCCGCGATGATACCAATAACAAGCGCCTGCGCGAGCATAAAGCCCAAAAACACCCAGGCCGGAAGTCCAAGCGCAAATAAAATGCGCCGCTTCATAGAGTTCGGATTTTTCGGCTTCTCCGGAGGAAGCTGCGCTTTCGTCACCTCTTTCAGTGAAAATGGTGGGTTAGAAGAATTTGATGACATCAGCAATCGTAATAATCACAATAAGCACCATCAGAACCATAAATCCGGTGCCGTGAATCCTTTCTTCCCGTTCTTTTGTCAGGGGCTTTTTCAAGACCTTAAACAATGCAGTGACAAACCAGCGGCCACCATCGAGCGCAGGAATCGGCAGTGCGTTCATTACCGCAAGTGTCAGTGAGATAATTGCGGCGAGGAACACCACCTGCTCAAAGCCAGCTTCGCTTGCCGCAGGGAAAATAACCCCAAGGATGCCAACTGGTCCGGCCACACTGGCGCCGGCCTCATTGAGCTGTTCGGTGGCGTGCTCGCGACCCTCCTCGCTAAGACTGAGTTGCCCAACAAGTCCACCAACAAAGTTATAGAGCAGTTGCCCTAACCCCTCGAGGGTCACCCAGGTATACTGAGCGGTCGTTACGACTCCCACGAGTGGTGCTGACCACCCCGCCTTCACATACTCCTGCTGCCCGAGACTTGCTCCGAACACTGTCGCATCGGCGTCGCGGAGTGCAACATCTACCGTCGCCTGCTTGCCGTCACGCTCATATATAACCGGTACGGTTTCGCCGCGCAGTGCTTTTGTTACATCAATAAATTCTTGTGCTGTTTCAATGGTTTCACCATTTACCACCAAAACCCTGTCGCCTTGTTCAAGCCCAGCCTTTTCAGCTGGGTAGTCTTTTACGACTGTCGAAACAATTACCGGCGAGGTAACAATACTCGTGTCACCAGGAACCGTAAATTGATTCGAGATAATCTTTGGGAGCCCAGAGGTCCACGCCAGCGCCGTCAACAGTAACACCGCAACAAGCCAGTTCACCACCACGCCGGCGAACAAAATTTTTGTCTTCTGCCAAAAGCTTGCTGCACCGTAGTCACCCTTTTTAGATGCCGAATCGTTTTCACCTTGCAGCTTTACGAAACCACCAAGGGGTAGCCAGTTGAGTGTCAGTAACACCCCGTTCTTGAGCTTTTTTGCCCACGCCTTAGGAGGAAAACCAATCCCAAACTCTTCCACCACCACCCCATTGCGCTTTGCAACAATGGCGTGACCAAGTTCATGCACCACCACCAGTAAGACTAAAACAATCAGCCCGACAATAATTCCCAAAATCAGCATATATACCCCCGTTATCCACCAAAACGACGCTGTCGCCGCGCATATTCTTCCATTATAAATGTGACGTCTTCATTTGTCATATCCGGCCAGTTTTTGTCGAGAAAAATGAACTCGCTATAGGCAGATCGCCACAGCATGAAATTTGAGAGCCGCTGCTCTCCACTTGTGCGCACCACCACATCAACCGGCGGTACGTCGGGTGTATACAAATGTTGTGCAATAACTTTTTCGTCAATTTCATCAGCCGGGATTCCCTCAGCCACAATCGCCCTTACCGCGTCGGTAATTTCAAGCTGACCCCCGTAGTTAAAGCAGAGCACGAAAGTTCCACCGGTATTATGGAGCGTTTCTTGCTCTGCTTTCTCAATGGCCTTGAGGATCTTCGGCTGTACACCCTCGGGTGTACCGGCAATGCGAAGTCGTATGTTTCGCTTTTTAAACTCAGGTAAGTCACTACTAACAAGCTTCAACACCAACGCCATCAGCCGCTTCACTTCATCGGCGCTGCGCTTCCAGTTTTCAGTTGAGAAAACATACGCCGAAACGTACTCGACACCTAAATCATGTGTCGCAATCGCAATCTCTTTGAGTGTATTGTAGCCCGCTAGGTGTCCTTCATAGGTAGGCAGACCATGGCCTTTTGCCCAGCGACGATTGCCATCGATAATATACCCCACATGCCTTGGAACCTGTGGTGCGACTTCGTCAGTCATTAGATTGTAAGGATTTCTTTCTCTTTATCCTTAAACGCAGCATCGATGTGGCCATTGTACGTAGCCATTGAGTCATCGATTGACTTCTCTACTCGCTTGAGGTCATCCTCAGAAAGTTCTTTTGCGTCTTTAAGGCGCTTTGCTTCCTTGAGCGCGTCCTGGCGAATATTACGAAGTGCAATACGTGCTTCTTCAACCTTTTCAGAGGTTTGCTTTACAATTTGCTTGCGGCGCTCCTCAGTAAGTGCAGGAATTGGTACGCGAATAAGGCGACCGTCGTCACTTGGGTTGAGCCCAAGACTTTGATCGGCGCGAATAGCGGCCACAATTACCTGGATGTTGCTTGGGTCAAACGGTGTAATAGTGAGCATTTGCGCTTCTGCGGCAACCACGTTTGCAACTTGGTTGAGTGGCATTGCTTGACCATACGCTTCAACCGTAAGGCCATCAAGCATCGACGGGTGGGCACGACCAGTGCGGACCTTGCGGAGTTCATCTTCAAAGTGCGCTACAGCGCCACTAAACTTATCTTCGTATTGCTTTGTATCAAACATATATCTCGCTTTCTTAACTGACCCTATTATACAGCACTTTCAAGGCTTTTTGTGGCTATTCTACCCCTGTATATATTGCTTAATTTTAAATAAAGTGGTATAATATACAAGATATATGAGTAACACTTCACTTCCGGGTGGTTATGAACGCTTCTCTTCGCGTGCCGACGTCAAAGGTGCAATCGCAAGCATCGACAACGAACTCGCCTCGCTCAACGAGGCACTCTCCTATAGCTCACCAAGCTACGATAGCCTTGTTCTTTTTAGTGTTGAAAAGGGCTCGCCAATCGCCACACCCCTCTCGACCGTAGATGCATATGATACCGACCCTTGGCGCCACTACTTCCGTGATGATGCCGTCATGAATCGTCGACTTCTGCGAAAAGGTACCGCTCTCGATATGGCACTGACCGAAGGTGAAAAGGCAGACCTAACGGGACTCGAATACGAACCTGAGTTTATTGATAGTCGCATAAATACTGAGTACGACCAAATTACCTATACGCAGCGGATCAAAATGGCTGGACAAGTCCTTGCTGCAGTGCAGTACTCGTTTACAGCAAAAGATCACCGCGAAGGTATTGGCTACCTGCCGGATTCAAAGGAGCTCAAAGACATTTGGCAGAAGCACCAAAAAGAAATGAGCCGTGTCGCCCTTAGTGTTGATTTGCTTCAAGATCGTGCCCGCGAAACAGGCGCGCCCCTCGCCGCTGGCCTCGAAATGGAAGACCCTATTGCTCCAAATGCATTTCTCATTCGTTGGGATGTTGAAGGCGCAACAGCTCTAGCTCGCGGCTCAAAGAAAGCCGCACTTCGCTCATACCTTAACGCCGTCCACTCGCAACTTTCCGAGCTGACGGCGCGCTACAGCAAGGATCGAGAGCTTAGCACTTGGAATATACACGAAGCATACGACGACCAGGGCGACGGCGCTTATATCATTTTGCCGATTCCTTTTAGCACCTACGATGCACAGTACTTAAAAGACTACAGCAAATACACCGCGCCTCGCTTCATGGGCGATACTCGCGCTGCAATCGATGAAGTAAGCGCACAGTTCCCTGACCTCGCCCCAGCAGTGCATCTTTCGGGAGACTTTGGCTACGCCGAGGGAAATAGCGTCCAGCGGCTCGATAGCTACCTGATGTACGCACTTGCCGATCTTCAGAAAGAAAAATAGACGCCCCGAAAGGCGTCCATTTTTTATGCGGCAAACGAACTAGTCGTTTACACCAAGCTCAATACGCTTGAAGCGACGAACCACAACGTTCTCACCTGTCTTTGCGATGGTTTCCTTGAGGAATTCACCAACAGTCTTTGAGTCGTCCATGATGTAGCTTTGTGAAAGAAGAACCTTGTCAGCAAAGTGCTTCTTAACCTGGCCGTCAACGATCTTGTCGATCATGTCAGCAGGCTTGCCAGCGAGGGCGTCGCTTGACTTAGCTTCTTCGCGTACGCGGTCGAGCTCTTCGGCTGGAATGTCAGCTTCAGAAATGTAAACCGGGCTCATTGATGCAACTTGCAGTGCAATCATGTGTGCGAATTCTTTGAAGCCGTCAGTACGAGCAACGAAGTCAGTTTCACAGTTTACTTCCACGAGAACACCAATGCGTCCACCGTGTACGTAGCTGTCGATTACGCCTTCGAGTGCTTCACGGTCAGCCTTCTTTTCAGCCTTCGTAAGACCCTTCTTACGCATTTCTTCGAGTGCCTTGTCAAAGTCACCGTCAGCTTCTACAAGCGCGTTCTTAGCGTCGGTAAGTCCAACACCAGTCAGTTCTTTAAGCTTTTTAATGTCGTCGATTGATACTGCCATGAGTATTATGCCTCCCCTTCTTTGTCCTTCTTGCTTACACCTTTTCCTGCTTCGATAGCCTTCGCTACGTAGTCGAGGATAACTTGTACACCCTTAATCGCGTCGTCGTTACCAGGGATAACGTAGTCGATGCGTGATGGGTCAACGTTGGTGTCAGCAAGAGCAACAACTGGAACACCGAGGGTCTTCGCTTCGTTGATTGCGTTTACGTCACCGATAACGTCGATAAGGAATACTGCACCTGGCTTACCTGAAAGGTCCTTAACACCAGAGTACTTCTTGTTGAGTTCGTCGATCTCCTCTTGGAAACGTTGGATTTCAAGCTTGTTGTACTTCTTTTCGAAAGCACCTGAGGCCATGTTGCGCTCAAGTTCTTTAAGCTTTTTAATTTGTGCGGTAATGGTGTTCACGTTTGTGAGCATACCACCAAGCCAACGCTCAGTTACGTATGGTTGGCTAAGGCTTTCGGCGGTTGCCTTAACGATGTCCTTGGTTTGCTTCTTGGTAGCAACAAAAAGGATTGGCTTACCAGCTGCAGCAGTTGCAGTAAGGAAAGGCAGTGCCTTTTCGAGACCTTCTACGGTCTTGGTAAGGTCAATGATGTGGCTATCTTGACGCTTACTGTGAATGTATGGCGCCATCTTTGGGTGCCAACGGCTCGTTTTGTGTCCAAAGTGAACACCAGCTTCGAGCAGCTGTTTAATATCAACCTCAACGGCCATGATATTACTCCTTTTACTTCGCCATTCCGCCTGAGATTTTCAGGAGTAACTTCGGAATGGTTGATTCATTAAAACTCGTTACAGGGGTAATTATAGCAAATTAATGGAGGTAAGACAAGGCCTTGGTAGCGCTAAGGCCCCGGATCTCTCCGGGGCCCGCTAGCCATCCACTGGCGTGTTACTCCGCTGCTTCATCCGTGGAGTTGGTGTCAGCGCTCGACGCTTCGGCCGACTTGGCCTTGGGCTCGGGCCGAAGCCATCGAGTGATCAGTGTCGACTTGTCATCCGCGGGCGACTTGACCGACACGGTTGTACGTCGCCCCCACTTGAACCCGTAGGGCTTCAGCAGCTTCCGGATGTGCGGAGGTGCCCCTTTGAGGGCGTCGACATCGAGAACCACGGTGGGTACCAGGAAGCCAGCACCGTCGGGCACAGCCCGCAGTGCCGCGATAGCCGGTCGAAGATCGGCAGGCATCTCGAGTTCCGTGACCTTGCCCTCTCGGTACAAGACCGTCCCGGCCTCACGCTTGATCGTCGGGCCGTGCCGAAACCGTAGCCAGAAGGCAGCGCGGCGCAGGAACTTCGGCAGTTCCTGCTTGTCGAGCTTCGCCACCTTCGCCGGTGACTTGCCGACCATCTTCGCAAACCGCTTGGCAATCTTTTCCTGCTGCTTCTTCTCCCAGGCCTTCGCCGCCTCGATGCGCGCAAGATGCTTGTTGCGCTTCGCGAGATACGCGTCGAGCTGGTTGTCGAGCTTCATTCGGCGACGCTTTTTAGGCGCCGCCTTCTCATCGGTGGCCACTATTGCCCACCTCTCCTTCGTTATCAAACTACACCAGGATTTCTAGCAACTCCTATTATATTCCTTGGTGGCGCTCTTTACAAGTAAGTCAGATTGTTGCCTAGCTAACTCCGAGCACGCCAAGAACTTCAAACAGTACATACGCTGGCCAGAAAATAGCCTTCAAAAGCGCGAGGACGAATCCCCAAAACGTCGGGTCAAGCTGAAAGAAATAAATAACCGCACCAATATATGCGGTAAATCCTATCCAGCCCACTGCTCCGTTTTCGGTGACAACTTTAACGATTTTGTCGTTACCTTTTACACGAACCTCTTTAACCTCTGCCATACACCCCTCCTTTACCTTTATGGTTAGTGTCCATTATAATACTGACAAAGCTTAACTACTACCTCTACTGAAAGGGTGCCTGTGTTCTTAAAAACGTTCCGTTGGTCATTTATATTTACAATCCTTGCCTTTATTACGGCCTGGTTTTATGGCAGTTGGAACGCGCTCTTCTTGTGTTTCGTGCTGGCGCTCCTAGAAGTGTCGCTCTCGTTCGACAACGCCGTTTTGAACGCCACCATCCTCCGTCGCATGAGCGACTTCTGGCAGAAGATGTTCCTTACTGTTGGTATTCTTATCGCCGTCTTCGGTATGCGGCTTATCTTCCCACTCGTTATTGTGGGCGTGGCGGCGCAAATGAGCCCTGTTGACGCACTCCAACTAGCACTCGAAAAGGGCGACCCTGAAACCCCTGGCACCTACGGATACATCTTGGCCGAGGCTCACCCTCAAATCGCTGCCTTTGGTGGTATGTTCCTCCTCATGCTCTTCCTGAACTTCATCTTTACCGATCGTAAAATTAAATGGCTCCGTTGGCTCGAAGAGCCGCTCGCAAAGGCTGGTAAGCTCAGTCAAATTGGCGTCGTTGTCGCGCTTTCAATCTTGTTAGCTGCGGCTGAATTCTGGGCAAAAGATCCTAACATCGTGCTTGTATCGGGTATCCTTGGTATCCTCACCTACATTGTTATCAATGGGCTTGGAACACTCTTCGAAAAAGGCCTCGAACATCAGCTCGAAGAAACGTCCGCTCCCACAAAAGAATCAGGGTACAAGAACTACGCTGAAAAGACCGGCCACGTCTCGCACAGCGGGCCAAGCAAGCTCGTGCGCGCCACAGGCAAGGCTGGATTCTTCCTCTTCCTCTACCTTGAAGTGCTCGACGCCTCATTTAGCTTCGACGGTGTTATTGGCGCCTTTGCCATTACCTCAGACCCAATTATCATCGCCCTCGGCCTTGGACTTATTGGCGCCCTCTTCGTTCGTTCAATTACCATCTATCTTGTGAAGAAGGGCTCTCTCAACGAATATGTGTACCTCGAGCACGGTGCCCACTGGGCAATCGGTGCCCTCGCGGTCATCCTGATTATTAGCATTGGCTACCACGTCAACGAACTGATTACCGGTACTATCGGCATTCTATTCATCGGGGCTGCATTGTTCAGTAGTGTGCTTCGCAAGAAAAAACAGGCTAAATTAAAGCTCTAGGGCTGCTGGTTTTACTTCAATCGATTCAACCACTTGATCAGAAATATACGACTCGCCTGATTCTTCAACCGCATACATAAGATGCTGGTTTGGGTAAATTCGGCCCCAAGACGGCGTTATTGCTTTGTCTTGCGTCTGCACGGGGTTTTGCCTACGGTTTGTCCAGCGACCGCCTCCATCAATGCGAATGCGTACACCGCTCTTCGTCTCGCAAATTGGACGCTCGCCCGCCGCAACGACACTAAATGAATCGACGAACCGTTCATCCAACTCTTCCTGAGAATAACGAGAATACACTGATGTCGCGTGCGGATTACGCTCGAGTCGCTTTGTCGTGACGGTGATTTCATCCCCCTCTTTAAGTCGCGAAAGATTTGTCACACCTTCGGCACGTTCACGCTCGATTTCGCGCGCTTCCTTCTCGGCTTGGTACTTTGCAACATCAAAGAATTCCAGTTGCCACTGCTTCCAGCTTCCGTAATTATCAAGGTCTTCGGCATTCAAAACAGCAACCCAATACTTCACTCGATACTCATCAATCGGCTCAGATTCTGGCTCATTGCCGTCTGACAATTCGATACAATCCTGACCAATTGCAATAACGGTAGACTCATCAAAGCGGAGCACGAGTGTTGCGCGGTAGTCATTGATGCGATCTTCCCATACCTGCATATCCGCAATGGCTTCAAGCACACTCTGGAGCTTCCACTCGCCTGCGAATGGTTCACGCTCTCCACGCTCTTCGCTGTCTCGTGTACTTCCCGAGTGCGTATTTTCAAGGTGATAAAGCACAACATTCTCACCCTGCACGGTCTCAATCTCAAGGAGTTTTAAAAGCTCCTCAAACTCCTCACCACTCCAGATCTCGGCACAATACGGCGTACCGTCTTTAGCATAGGATTCAAACCCATCAATAATTGCATCGAGCCGTGCCGACGCACCCTCTGAGATATTTTTCTGCTTAAAAGCCTCAAAACTCTGCGTATCCATATGTCTACAAATAGTGCACGATACAAAAAATTTATGCAACCACAAGCGCCTCGCCCCTGCCACCCTTTACAAACCGCCTCTTTTCAGATACAATAGTTCAGATTATGAAAAGCAATTTACACCCAACCGACTACAGGCCTGTCGTATTTAGCGACGAGGTTGCCGGTTTTGCGTTCTTGACTCAGTCAACTGCACAAACCAGCGAAACTATTAAATGGGAAGATGGAAACGAGTACCCACTCGTGAAGATCCACATCTCAAGCGCGTCTCACCCGTTCTTTACTGGTGAAGAGAAGATTATCGACACCGAAGGTCGTGTCGACCGCTTCAAGAACCGCTTCGCAGCTGCAGAAGCTCGCAAGGAAGCACTTGCAAACAAGGCAAAGAAAGCCGCTGCAAAGAAGGCTCGCAAGGCCGACGCGTAGTCAGCCAAAGCACCTTACGAAGAACCTCCCGCACTCCGGGAGGTTCTTTTTTGGTACAATACGAACAGACAGTAATGGAGCTCGCATGGATTCATCACACCCACCCGTTCAGACTCATCGTAAAAAGATAGCCGCCCGCACAAAGGTTGCGCTATGGCTCGTGCTCGGCCCGACCGTTCTGTTATTTGTGACGATTCTCATTTTTGCCATCTTAAATCTCGTATTTAACCCGACCTTCTGGCCAACGCCAGATACCGAAGCGTTTGCCCAAACTCCTATCGCCCTATCAATCGCCAACGTCGTTCTGTTTTTCGCTGGAGCCGTGGCGGTTATATCGTGGCTCCCAGGAATCATCATTGGCACAATTCTTTTCTTAAAACGTCCAAAGCAGAGCGCGTAGTATGGATCAAAAGAAAACACCACCAAAGCACTCCGTCCTGCTTTATACCACTGGGCCACTTGCCGCACTGCTCGGATTTCTCACAGCACAGCGGGCCATCATTACCACTGACCAAAATGAAGCCCTCCTCTATGCTCTTCTCGCCACCTTCTTCGGCACCGTCTTTTTCGGTTGGCTGATTTACATCGGCATTTTGCTCTATTTCCGACACCTCGATCGTAAAGACAAAAAATAACGCTGCATCTCGCAGCGTTTATTCGCTCAGGTTCTTTGGCGGCTCAATGTCGGCCGGATATTTTTTACGATGATACGACATTATTTGCTCGAAAAGCAGTGAGGTAAACGGCGGAACACCAGCAGCGAGCGCCAGTCCAAGTCGCCACAAACCCCAGCCCATACTTCGAAACGTCGCCAGTACGGCCGCAAAATACGCCACGAAGAACATGCCGTGCAAACGTCCAGCAACAGAGATAAACGCATCGGCAAACGGCAAATCGAAGCTTCGGTACACAATGGCGCTCAGCAGCAGCGTCCAGCCAATTGCCTCTAAAAAGGCCCCGAGGCGAAAAATCCACCAGGCCTCTTTGTCGGTGAACCAGTGCATTTGGTTATATACCCATAACGCGCCTTGTTTTGATGTTTGCATGAGCTCTTTCACTCTCTCTAGTATACTACCGTTTTACTACAGACAAAACAGAGGTAATCTGTTATAATCAGCATGAATTATGCCGCGAATTGAACTAGACATTAACAGCCTCACAAACGAGAAGAACGAGCTCGATACTTTTCTTGCACGACCAGACGCGTACAGCGACCCTGACTTCTCAAAGAAAAACAAACGCCTGATTGAACTACAAAACCTCATCGAAAAAGGCACACTCCGCGAAACCCTCGAAACCCAGCTGGTAGAAGCAAAGGCACTTGCCAGTGGTAGTGACGAACTTGCCGAGCTCGCCAAAATGGAAGTTGCTGACATCGAGGCTCAGCTCCCAACACTTGAAGAAGAGCTCTTCCTCATGCTCGCACCTAAAGACCCGAACGACGACAAGAACGTGATTGTTGAAATTCGTGCCGGTGCTGGTGGCGACGAAGCCAGCCTCTTTGCCGCCGAACTCTACCGCATGTACCTTCGCTACTGCGAAATGCATGGTCTTAAAACCGAGCTCATGAGCGAAAGCGCCAACGACACCGGTGGCTACAAAGAAGTTGTTTTCCAAGTAAGGGGTGACTCGCCGTACTCACAGCTCAAGTTCGAGTCGGGTGTCCACCGCGTCCAGCGCGTTCCAGCAACCGAAAGCCAAGGTCGTATTCACACCAGCACTATTACCGTTGCGGTGCTTCCTGAAGCTGAAGAAACCGACATTGAAATTAACGCCAATGACCTTAAAATCGACGTATACCGCGCCGGCGGACACGGCGGTCAGTCGGTCAACACCACCGACTCTGCGGTGCGCATTACTCACCTTCCAACCGGCCTCGTGGTAACCAACCAAGACGAAAAGTCGCAAATCAAAAACAAGGAAAAAGCCATGAGCGTCCTGCGCGCGCGTCTGTTGCAACAAAAGATTGACGCGGAAAACGCCAAACTCTCCGCTGAACGTCGCGGCCTGATTGGTTCTGGTGACCGTTCTGAAAAAATCCGTACCTATAACTTCCCTCAAGATCGTATTACCGACCACCGCATCGGGTACAGTCGCTCGGGCATTCCGCAAGCAATGAATGGCCAAATCGATGACCTCGTGGAACACCTTCAAGCCTATGAACGAGAACTTGCCGTCAGCAGTGACAATTAAAGATTGGCTCGGCGTGGCAACGCGTCGGCTTTTACTTGCCAATATTCCGAGCTCGCGCCTTGATGCCGAGCTGCTGCTTTCGCATACCGTCCGGAAGCCGCGCACCTGGCTCCACGGGCACGGCGAAGAAGTGCTTGATTCGCGCCAAGTTGAAATCGCCAACGCGCGGCTTGAACTTCGCCTCGACCGCGTCCCGGTGGCCTACATCATTGGCCACAAAGAATTTTACGGTCATCCGTTTAAGGTAACGACCGCGACGCTCATCCCCCGTCCAGAGTCAGAAGCACTCATTGAACTCCTGAAGGAAGCGGTACCGCGCAACGAACGCC
>CAZMJB010000001.1:18127-86303 GCA_964566735.1 uncultured Candidatus Saccharibacteria bacterium | reverse complement strand
TCTTATTCGCAAGTTCAGGGTCGTGAACGATTTTTTCTTCGGGAATATCAACGAAGAAAATGAGGTGCAGGAGAGAAATTGTGGTGAATGCGATAGCAATCAGGAGCGCCCAGCCCATACCCAAGAATCCGATTGCGAGACCACTAAACACTGAAGTAACAAGGAACCCAATACCGGCGACACTTCCGACAAGTCCGTTTGCGTTGGCGTGCTTTTCCTTCGGTACCAAAATAGTGACGGTTGTAGAGAGGGCGATGTTGCGCATATTTTCAACGACTGAACCTGCTAGAATAATGGCTGCAAATGCCCAGAAGAGTGGAGAGGTGAGGCTTGCGATTGAATCGCCACCGGCTGCGAAGAAGATAATACCACCAATAATGTAGGTAAAAAGCGTCAAAATTGATGAAGCAACCATGACATTCTTTTTATGGTGTTGGTCAACGAGCGTTCCGAAGAACAGGCTCGAAATTGATACGAGTAGCATATAGACACCACCAACGACCGCAGTAGCGAGCACCGATTGTGTTTCAAGGTAGGCCCAGAAGGTAAGACCAAACCATAAGAAGCTAGTCGTGACATTAGCAATAAGGGTATTTACGAGTACTTGAATAAATTTTTTCATCTTGATTTAAGAATACTCTTTTTCCTGCGGTATTAGTAGTGCGCTCTGTTATATCACCGCTTCGCGGCTCACAGCACTCGACGCTCGGTAGAATGAGCAAGCTCACTCTACGCTTGCTTTCTCATGCTATAATGGCATAACGGATGGCGCCTTGGCCGAGAAGTTAGGCAACGGTCTGCAAAACCGTGTAGACGGGAGCGTTACCCGTAGGTGCCTCCAACCACGTTGATAGTAGCCCGGATGGTGGCTGCGTGAAACGTAAATATATAGTAGACACGCGTGTCGGTTACGATACGCATAACGTCCACTATGTATATTTTGTATCTAGATACAGCAATAAGCGCGGATGGTGGAATTGGTAGACACGAGAGACTTAAAATCTCTTGGCTTCACGGCCGTGCGGGTTCAAGTCCCGCTCTGCGCACCAGAACTTATATACCCTCTTATATTTAAGGGGGTGTATTTTATTTAATTTCTCAGCAAAAACTCGGAAAGCACGTGCTATTTTGCTATAATTAAGAGTATAGAAATAAGGAGAAAAGATGATTGCATTTTGGATAGTTCTTGGTGTCGTAGTACTGATCGGTATTTTCGTGTGGGCGACGTACAACAGTCTTGTTACGTTACGTGTGCGTGTTGAAGAAGCGTGGAGTGACATTGATGTTCAATTGAAGCGTCGTCTCGACCTCATTCCAAACCTCATCGAGACCGTAAAGGGCTACGCAAAGCACGAATCTGGTGTTTTCCAAGCTGTAACCGAAGCTCGTGCCAACGTTATTAACGCGAATGGCGTAAAAGAAACTGCTGCTGCAGAAAACCAGTTCGAAGGTGCATTGAAGAGTCTGTTTGCGGTTGCTGAAAGCTACCCAGACCTTAAGGCAAACGAAAACTTCGTAGAACTGCAGCGTGAGCTTGTTGATACTGAAGACAAGATTCAAGGCGCACGTCGTTTCTACAACTCAGGTGTTACATCACTCAACACCAAAATCCAAACATTCCCAGCGAACGTTGTGGCCGGTATGTTTAGGTTCAAAAACCGCGACTTCTTCGAAGTTGACATTGCTGAGCAAGCTGCTGCGAACAAGCCGGTTGAAGTTAAGTTCTAGTAAAGGACATATAAAAGCTCATGTATAACGCAATTGCGGCCAACAAACGCAACACCGTCCTCATTATGGCGGTGTTTGTTGGCCTTATTACCGGTCTTGGGTATATCGTCAGTGTTTTCTTTGGCGACACCTCGATTACCTGGTGGGTACTTGGTGGGGTGCTTATTTATGCACTCATTCAGTATTTTGCTGCTGGCTCTCTTGCCGTAGCAATGACCGGTGCTCAGCAAATCGAGAAAAAAGACAACCCGCGCCTATATAGGACCGTCGAAAACCTTTCAATTACATTAGGTATGCCGATGCCGAAGGTGTACATCATTAACGATGCAGCGCCGAACGCCTTCGCCACTGGCCGCGACCCGAAGCACGCTATTGTTGCAGCAACTACCGGACTACTCGATATCATGGATGATCGTGAACTTAATGCTGTTATGGCGCACGAAATGGGCCACGTCCAAAACTACGACATTCGCGTCAGTATGATTGCCTTCGGACTTGTAAGCGCTATCGGTATTTTGTCTGACATTGTGCTTCGCATGTTGTTCTTTGGGGGTGAGCGCCGCGAAGGTTCAAACCCAGCAATCATTATTATTGGGTTGATTGTGATTATTCTCGCGCCAATCATTGCTGCAATTGTACAGATGGCGATTAGCCGACAGCGCGAATACCTCGCTGATGCAACCGGAGCAATGACAACCCGCGATTCAGCTGGTATGGCCAGTGCGCTCGGCAAACTCCTGCAATATGGTCAGCCAATGAAAAAGCAGAACTCTGCGACCGCTCAGCTTTTTATTAGTAATCCACTCCAACCAGGTTTTTTCGCAAAGCTTTTCAGTTCACACCCGCCACTCGAAGAACGTATAAAGAGGCTTAACGAAAATGCCAACAAATTCTAAAAAGAAATTTGGCACAAAGCTCAAAAAACGCTACGCGGCATTTATGGCGCGGCGACCACATCGTTCATTTCGTTTGACGCGTCGTCGTGATGCCGTACAGGAGCTTGAACTTCCTGGGTATTTTTCTTTTACTCATGGCGTAAATAAAACCCTTTGGAAGTATCGAAAAGTATTTCTTTTGCTCGCACTTGTATATGCCGTACTGTACGGTGTGCTTGTTGGGATTCAATCTCAAGATACGTTTACGGAGTTGTCTGAAAGTCTCAGTGCTGCCGGTGCCGAAGTAGCGGGTGGTGAGTGGGGCGCACTCGAGCAAGCCGGAGCGTTACTTTCGACCATAGCCACAGCAGGCGTGGGGACGGAAGCTACCGAGGCCCAGCAAATCTTTTCCGTCCTTGCTTTTCTGCTCGTGTGGCTGACAACTGTATGGCTGCTTCGAAACCTTCTTGCGGGGCACAAAGTAAAGCTCCGTGATGGGCTGTACAATGCTGGAGCGCCGTTATTTTCAACGATACTCATCACTTTGTTGATTGCAGTGCAGCTTATTCCGGTGGCGATTGCGGCTATTGGGTACAGCGCCGCTACAGCTTCGGGACTTCTCGAGACAGGCCTTGCCTCGATGCTGTTCTGGATGGCTGCGGCACTGCTCGGGGTGCTATCGCTCTACTGGGTAACAAGCAGCCTACTTGCGTTGATTATCATTACAATTCCGGGTGTTTATCCATACCAAGCAATAAAGTCTGCTGGTGACTTGGTGCTCGGCAGAAGGGTGAAGATCCTCCTTCGTTGGCTGTGGATGGCGCTTACCATTGGACTTACCTGGGTCATCGTTTTGCTACCGGTAATTCTAATTGATATGGGATTAAAGTCACTTTGGCCGGCTATTCAGTGGTTGCCAATCTTGCCGTTTACATTCCTCATCCTCACCTCCGTCACGGCTGTCTGGGCCTCGGCATATGTATACTTACTGTATAGAAAGGTTGTTGATTATGTCCCAGAACAGTAATCCGAGCGAGCGTGCCTTAGAGCTAAAAAAGCTACTTTCTACGTATAGCTACGAGTATCACGTTTTGGACGCACCGACCGTAAACGATGCAGTCTATGACAGTCTTATGGCTGAACTAAAAACCATAGAAGCTGAACACCCCGAACTTATTACTCCGGATAGCCCAACCCAGCGTGTCGGCAATGAACTGCTTGGTGGATTCAAAAAAGTGGAACATCGAAGCCGAATGCTCAGTTTAAATGACGTCTTCGATGTATCCGAGGTAGAAGCGTGGGTGGTGCGTATGGATAAACTTCTCCCTGGTACAAAGCACGAATTTTTTGCAGACATTAAAATGGACGGACTAGCCTGTGCACTGATTTATGAAGATGGCGTATTGGTGCAAGCTGTAACGCGTGGTGACAGCTTTGTTGGTGAAGATGTCACAAGTAATGTTCGCACGATTGCAAATGTCCCACTCCGGCTTCGTGATGACCCAGAAGTTATGACGCTGCTTTCGGGGCGTACCGAAATTCGTGGTGAAATTGTTATGCTTAAGACTGACTTCGAAAAGCTCAATGAAAAACAGAAGGCGGCGGGTAAGCCTACTTTTGCGAATCCACGAAACTTAGCCGCTGGGACAATCCGTCAGCTTGACCCGAAGCTTGTCGCCGAGCGACCACTTACCTTTATCGCGTATGATCTTATTCGTGATGACCCAAATGAGGTACCAACGAACATGCGCGCCTATGAATACTTAACAAAGCTCGGTATTCGTCGAAACATGCAGGCGGGTACATTTAGCTCGCTCGCTGCGGTAATGCAATTTGTGAATACCTGGGATAAAAAGCGCCACGATTTGCCATACAACACTGATGGACTTGTGATTAAAGTGAATGATAGGGCATTGTTTGCAAAACTTGGCGTCGTAGGGAAGCAGCCACGCGCCGCGGTAGCATATAAATATGCGGCCGAACAAGCGACAACAGTGGTCAAAGACATCGTGATTAGTATTGGACGCACGGGTGCCGCGACGCCAGTTGCCGTCTTGGATCCGGTGCAGGTTGCAGGCACGACCGTTCAGCATGCCAGTCTTCATAATGCCGACGAAATTGCCCGAAAAGATATTCGTATTGGTGATACGGTGATTATTTTCAAAGCCGGCGATATTATTCCTCAGGTTGAAAGCGTTGTAACCGAGCTGCGTCCAAAAAATGCCAAGACATTTGACTACCAAGCTGCGCTTCGCGAGCAATATCCAGAGCTAGCATTTGAGCGAAGGGGTGATGATGTCGTCTACCGTGTAAAGGGGTCTTCAGGCGACTTTATTCTGAAGCGGTCGGTCGAGTATTACGCAAGCAAGGGCGCGCTCGATATCGATACGCTTGGTGAAAAGAACGTTGTCGCACTTGTTGACGGTGGATTAATTCGTGACATTGCCGACATCTATACAATTACCGTCGACGACCTATTGAAACTTGATCGATTCGCTGCTATTTCAGCACAAAAACTTGTTGATGCAATTCAAGAGAAGAAAAATCCACCACTTGAAAGGTTCATTTTAGGACTCGGCATTCGCCATGTGGGTACGCAAACCGCAATTGATTTGGCTAAAAAGTTTGAATCCATGGAGGCACTGTCCCACGCAACACTCGAAGAGCTTGAGGATGTCGAAGGAATCGGTAAGGTTGTCGCAGAGTCTATTCTTGCTTGGTTTGCTGATGAAGACAACATAAAAATGCTCGAGAAATTCACTGAACTTGGTGTTGTGCCTCGATATGAAAAACAAACCGGAGCACTCAGCGATACGCGATTTGTTGTGACGGGGACACTTGAAACGATGTCGCGTGACGAAGCTGCCGAACAGATTCGGGCAAAGGGCGGTATATTCCAAAGTTCTGTCGGTAAGGACACTGATTATCTCGTTGCTGGAGGCAAAGTGGGTGCAAGTAAACTGGCGAAAGCAAAAGCATACGGAACCAAGGTGATTAATGAGGAAGAGCTAAAGGAGTTATTAGGATAATGGCAACATTTGTATTTAATAAACTCGTGCGTGATGGACTCGAAGAAATATATGTTGAACTGGATCAAGAAGCTACCTACCGCGAGTTGTCTAAAGAAGAACTTGTTCAGGCGCTGAAAAATAAGCTCATCGAAGAAGCAAATGAGATTGATCTGAGTGACAAAGCCTCGGTAGCTGGTGAACTTGCTGATGTGCTTCAGGTTGTCGAAGATTTAGCTGCTGCGTACACCATTTCTTCAACTGAAATCGATACGATAAAGGCAGAGAAACGTAAAAAGAAAGGTGGATTTTCGAAAGGGCTCTTCGTTGAAACACTTGCATTAAAGGATGATGACGAATGGAATGAGTACTACCGAAAGTCTCCGGAAGTATTTAAGGAGCTGCCAGAATAATGAAAGCCTTTAGCCGACACACAAAGAAATTCTTGATTGGGATTGTCGGTGGACTGGTTGTTTTAATTGGACTTATCTTAGTGCCGTATCCGGGTCCGGGTTGGTTGATTGTATTTGGGGGGCTTGCTATTCTTGCAACAGAATTTGTATTTGCCGCCCGTGTGCTTGAATTCGCCAAAGGCACCTACGACCGATGGGTTGCATGGCTAAAGCGACAAAACTGGTTTGTGAAGGTGCTCGTGCTGGGACTTACCGGTGCGGTCGTTGTAGCAACATTATGGCTATTGAACGCTTTTGGACTTATTGTTACCTTGTTTAACCTCCCGTACGATCAACTCGTCTCGCCTCTCTTTCGATAAAGACAAAAAATAACCTCCCAAGCGGGAGGTTATTTTAAAGCGGTTGGAATTACCAGCTACGTTGGCGGAATGCACCACCACCGTTGCCACCGCGGTCGTTACCGCCGAAGTCACGGCGAGGACGATCTTCTTTTGGACGAGCAAGGTTAACGTTGATGGCACGACCATCAAGTTCCTTACCGTTCAATTCGTCGATAGCTTTTTGGTTGTTTGCTTCATCAGCAAATTCCACAAAACCAAAGCCCTTTGAACGGCCAGTGTCGCGATCAGTTACAACGCGTGCGCTGGTAACTTCACCGATAGTCTCGAAGAATGCCTTGAGGCTGTCGTCAGTAGTCGCGTATGCGAGGCTTCCGATAAACAAGTTTACTTGTGACATAGATATACTCTCTGTTCTATTTAGTTGCTGTCAGATCGACCTGCTGGCAAGCGCTTCGGCGAACGAGAGAGTGTACCTCTGTAAGAGATGCGCTCTAGGTGCTTGGGCACGAGTGCGTTTCTGAACAAGCTTATCTAATCATATTTTCAGGAAAAATACTATAGCAGGCACTTTTTGTGAAAAGGGGGTGTAAACCGCTTGCGTTTTTTGCTGAGTCGTTGCATACTTTACATATGCTGATGCGCATGGGGTGACCCGTGCTAAAACAAACATATCTGAACAGCAAGCCGCCCCGGGTGGGCGCGCAGCAGCAAAGAGCCACCTCTGTAAAAGGAGGTGGTTTTCTGTTGGTCGGCGTATACTAAGAAGGTAATAAGTGAGGAGGATGTATGCCCTACAAATCAACGAGCGAATTACCCGATAACGTGAAATCTGTATTGCCCGATCACGCCCAAGATATTTATAAGGAAGCATTTAATAGTGCTTATGAAGAATATAAAGACCCTGAAGATAGGCATGGAGATGCAGATCGTGAAGAAACGGCGCATAAAGTGGCATGGTCTGCGGTGAAGAAGAAATACGAGAAGGGGGAGGATGACAAATGGCACCCAACCCATTAGTAGTAAATTAGCTATTCGTGTATTTTCTCGAGCTGTCCTATAATAGACCTAATGTTTAAAACCTTCATTCGATCAAAACTTGAACGCGCCGTTAAGAAATATTTTCAAAAGCATCCGGAAGTAAAACTTGTTGCGGTTGTTGGAAGCGTTGGCAAGACCAGTACAAAAATCGCGATCGGTACGGTGCTCAACGAGAAATTCCGTGTTCGTCTTCATGAAGGGAATCATAACTCTGAACTCAGTGCGCCACTCGCAATTTTAGGTGTTGAGTTTCCGGATGATATTCGAAACCTTGGCCAGTGGATGACGGTATTTAAAGCCGTAAAGCTGCGCATTAAACAGCCTGCTGACGTGGATGTGATTGTTCAGGAGCTTGGCACCGATGGCATTGGCCAAATTCCACACTTCGGTACCTATCTCAAGCCAGATCTTGCCGTGGTGACGTCCGTTGCTCCGGAGCACATGGAATTTTTCAAAACAATGGATGCAGTGGCGGCAGAAGAGTTGTCGGCAGCAAACTATAGTAAATGGGCGCTTATTAACAGGGATGATGTGCCTGGTGTGTATGCACAAGACATTACAAACCCAAACCTGAATACTTATGGCACAACCGATGCGGCTGAATACCGATTCGACAGCAGCGACTATGCGTTTGAAGATGGCTTTACGGGCGTGTTTGTTGCGCCGGAATATCAACAGGCCGTCCCCACAACACTGCAGCTGATTGGTGAGCACAGTACCCGTGCAGCAGTAGCGGCTGGAGCAGTAGCGGCGAAGCTTGGCATGACACCAGAAGAAGTTGCTGTTGGGATGAGTAAGATTCGAGCGGTACAAGGGCGCATGAATCTGCTGCGTGGAGTGAATAGCTCGATTATTATTGACGATACATATAACTCGAGCCCACTTGCGGTCGCTTCGGCACTGCGCGCGCTGTATCAGATGAATGTTCCGCAGCGCATTGCGGTGCTCGGAAGTATGAACGAGCTTGGTGATATGTCTGAAGCCGAGCACGCAGCTGTCGGTAAGTTATGTGACCCAGTCGAGCTCGCCCACATTATTACCGTAGGAGAGGACGCAGAGAAATACCTTGCGCCGGTTGCGCGCGCAAATGGCTGCCACGTCGTAAGTTTCAAAAGTGCTATTGATGCTGGTGCCTATGCGCATAAATTCCTTGAGCGTGGCGCTGCACTCCTCTTTAAAGGCTCACAAGGTGGTATTTATCTTGAAGAGGGTGTGAAGGTCGTGCTTCACTCGACAGAAGACGAGGAGCAGCTTGTGCGTCAGTCTCCGGCTTGGCTTAAGAAGAAGCGTGATTTTTTCTCTAATCTCTCGTAATGCTTATGGTATGCTTAAGGCAGAAGCTAATAAGTGAGAGTATAGTATGCGAGACGAACCAAAAGACGAAATAGTGTCACCAGAAAACGAACCACTAACCGGGCCTCAGGACGAACCGTCGACCTTACCTTCACCTGACGATACCTCGAGTTTGCTGACGGAAGAATCCACCGATCAAGCCGAGATACCTGTTGAGCAAGATAGTGCCGTAGAGCCAGCTCCAACTGAAGAGCCTATCTTAACGGAAAATGCAGCACCTGTATCTGAGGCGGCTCCTCTTGAGCAGCCAATAGCGCCAGAAGAATCGGTACCTGTGGACACCGCAACTTCAGCGGACGGTGAACCGGTTTCAACGACAGAAGAAGCTCCTGTTGCCGCCGCTCCTGTTGCTGCGCAACCCGCTCAGTACTCAACTGCGACCCCTAAGAAAACGAAGAAACCACTTATTATTGGCCTTATTGTCGCCGGGGTTGCAGCACTCCTTATTGGCGGAAGTGCGTTTGCGTATAATTTTTGGTACCAAAATCCAGAAAAAGTCGTTACCGATGCTGTCGTAAATGCCATTACCGCAAAGACGGTCAGTGCGACGGGTACACTTGAACTTGAAAGCGATGAATACACATTGAAGCTCGAAGCATCTGCAAAAAATAGCATCGAAGCAAATGCACAGATGGCCGTAAAGTTGACGTTCGCAGCTGATGGTACGAGCTTTACTGTTGATGGCGAAGGAATTTACGGCGCCGATGGTGACATTTACATTAAGCTCAATGAAGCGAAAAAGTTAGCCGCTTCTATTGAAGAGCAATCAAACGGGCAGCTCAGTCTTGAAGTCTTTGGGGGTGTGATTGAGAAAATCGATAGCCGTTGGATCAAGATTGGCAAAGAAGATCTTGGCGACTTTAGCGAAGACTACCAAAAGTCACAGCAATGCGTGGCGGACATTTCAAAGCAGCTCGATGAAGACGCGGCCTTCCTTCGAAAAGTTGAAGACGAAACCAAAGCCCTCTATAAGAATAACCAGTTCATTATTGTTGGTGATAAGCTTGGCTCGCGCACCATTAATGGGCAAGGAAGCTTGGGGTACAAGCTCAGTGCAGACCCTGAAGTTGCCGACGCGTTCTTTACGGGCTTTGGGGCAACCGAACTTGGCCAACGCTTTGCAGAATGTGATGAATCGATTAAGTTTGAAGATATCGTAAGCGACGACGCGAAGAAGGATGATGGCACTGAAACTGAAGCTGAAATTTGGGTGAGCCGTTTTGGACACTATATAACAGAGGTGAACTTGAAGGCGGACGAAGACGGAACCAAGGGCAATATTGTTGTTAACCCAGTCTTCAACCAAGACCAAACTGTTGAAATTCCAACCGACGCGATTCCACTCTCTGAGCTTCAAGCCGATATCGAAAAAGCCTACGAAGAATATTTCGGCTCATTCTCTGAAACAAGCAGCGAGCTATCTTCAGACGAAGCGGAAATGATGACCGAGTTTAACTAAGTCGCCTCTTGTGCTACACTTACTCTGTTATGAGGCGATACAACCCGGCAGAAATAGAACCCAAATGGCAACACATTTGGGAGGAGCAGCAAGCCTTTGCTGCACTTGATAATGACACCCGCGTAAAAACGTATGTGTCGCCAATGTTCCCGTATCCAAGCGGCGCTGGTATGCACACAGGACATGCTTTTGAGCACTCAATTGTTGACGCGATTGCTCGTTTTTACCGCCAACACGGTCATAATGTATTAAACCCAATGGGGTGGGATGCTTTTGGCCTCCCGACCGAAAACTATGCGATTAAAACCAATACATCTCCGGTTGTCGCAACTGAAACGTTTATCGCTAACTTCAAAAACCAGATTAAACGAATTGGCTCGAGTATCGATTGGGCACGTGAAATTAACACCAGTGACCCTGAGTATTACAAATGGACCCAGTGGATCTTCACTGAATTTTATAGGCGCGGCCTTGCTTACCAAAAAGAGGCTTTGCAGTGGTGGTGCCCGGTTGATAAAACTGTGCTTGCCAACGAGCAAGTAGAAGGCGGTCACTGTTGGCGCTGTGGCTCATTGGTTGAAAAGAAATCAATGAAGCAATGGTTCTTCAAGATTACCGACTACGCAGATGAACTGCTCGATGACATTGATGGCCTTGATTGGCCGCAAAAAATTAAGACCGCACAAACCAACTGGATCGGCCGCTCTGTTGGCGCCGAAATTCAGTTTAAGGTTGCTGATTCCGATGACGTTATTACGGTATTTTCAACCCGCCCAGACACCATTTTTGGTGCGACGTTTGTGGTGCTTGCGCCTGAACACGCTTTGTCATTGAAGCTTGCGACAGGTGACTTTAAAGAAGCGACCGAGGCGTACATTAAAGAAGCTGTTAAGAAGTCTGAAATTGAGCGAACGAACGACACGAAGGAAAAGACGGGTGTCTTTACTGGGTCATACGCAATCAACCCATTGAATGGTGAAAAGGTGCCTATTTGGGTAGCCGATTATGTTCTTGGCGGCTACGGCACCGGTGCGGTTATGGCTGTTCCGGCGCATGACGAACGCGACCTTGCGTTTGCTGAAAAGTACAAGCTTCCAGTCGTCCAAGTGGTTGCAAACTACGAAGTGCATACTTCAGGCGAAGGTGCGCTTCGTGATGATGTCGAAACCTTGAAGCGTCCTGTTATTGATGCAATTATCACCGACGGAGAAGGTAAATACTTGCTTCAAATTGAAGAAAAAGAAAATGTATTGCAAGTCCACTTCCCTGGTGGCGGTGTTGATGCCGAAGACGAATCAACCGAAGCGGCTATTCGACGTGAAATTATGGAAGAAACCGGCTACACGACGATTGTTAGCATTAACAAGGTGAGCCCAGAGTCTGCAACCTACGCGTACCGCATTGGAAAGAATCGCAACCAGCTTTCATATGGCGCGGCGTATGAGGTCGTTATTGACCCAACCGTTCAAGTTGAAAGTGAAATTGAGCAAGGGCTCCACCGTATTGAATGGGTAGCGAAGGAAGACGTCGAAGCACGGCTTACCTGGAGCGATCACGAAAGGATGTGGCGAGCGTACCTAGAGGGGAAGACGATCGACACTGAAGTACGTGAGGGTATCTTGGTAAACTCGGGTGACTTTAGTGGGACAGAAACCGCAGAAGCCCGCGAAGCAATCGTCACCTGGCTCGAAGAAAACAACCTTGGTGCTGCAAAAACTACCTTCAAAATGCGCGACTGGCTCATTAGCCGTCAGCGCTACTGGGGTGCGCCGATTCCAATTATCCATTGTGAAGAACATGGTGCAGTTGCTGTCCCCGAAGACCAACTACCAGTGGTACTTCCTGAGGTTGAAGACTTTGCGCCTAAGGGTGATGGCCAATCGACGCTTGCACATGCATCGGAATGGGTAAATACGACCTGTCCTGAGTGTGGCAAACCTGCAAAGCGCGAAACCGACACCATGGACGGTTATGCATGTTCAAGCTGGTACCTACTTCGCTATAGCGACCCGAACAATAGCGCTCAGGCGTGGGAGCCTGCGAAAGCAAACTACTGGAACCCGGTTGATTTCTATGTTGGTGGTGACCACGCGGTTGCACACCTTCTGTACGTACGATTCTGGTCACATGTCTTCAAAGACATGGGGCTCCTTGATGTTGCTGAACCCGTAAAGAAGCTCGTCTACCACGGCTACATTAATGCCGAAGATGGTACGAAGATGAGTAAGAGTAAGGGTAACGTGATCGACCCACTGGTTGTTATTGACCAGGGCTACGGCGCCGACGCACTCCGCACCTACTTGCTCTTCATGGGTCCTATTGAGCTTGATGCAAACTGGGATTCACGCGGTATTGCGGGTATTTACCGATTCCTTAATCGTATTTGGACGCTCGTCCAGCAATACGACGGGACGGCTGAAAAGAATGTCACTAAAAACGATGATGCGATTCGAGTTGCGCAGCACAAGACGATCCGCAAGGTAACCGATGACATTCGTCGCCTTAGCTTCAACACGGCAATCGCAGCGTTGATGGAATTTGTAAACGACCTCTATAAGTTTAAGATTGACGGCTATTCAGAAGATGCATGGCCAGAAGCGCTGAAGACATTAGTGCAACTCGTCGAGCCATTTGCGCCTCACATGGCAAACGAACTTTGGGAGCAACTTGGCGGCGAAGGGCTCGTACAAAATGGTAGCTGGCCAGTATGGGATGAGGCGCTGATTGTTGAAGACGTCATTACGATTGCTGTTCAGGTGAACGGAAAGCTTCGTGGTGAGATTCAGGTAGCGAAAGATACTGACCCTGAAGAGATCAAAAAGCAGGCATTAGCACACGAAAATGTTGTGCGCTTTGTCGAAGGTGAACCGAAGAAAGTGATTTACGTACCTGGGCGCCTTGTAAGTGTGGTAGTTTAGAATTACTTGTATAAAAAACGGCCTCGGTGGCCGTTTTTTGTTATTTATTTGATTCGTAAATAGGAATGGAGACCGTGTCGCCTGGCATAAGGACGTAGCCCGGCTCGGTAATCTCGCTATTCTGCGGTAGTTGACTGATATCGTCAGCAACGTCTCGCCAGTCCCTCTCTCCAGAGGCGACGCTTGGAACATTCTCTTCAATAAGTTTCTGCAGTCCGTCACCTTGCTGTACGTGCGCTTCAATAGTCGGTGATGATAAAAGCGCTTCTGTCTCCGCTGCATTGATAGCGTTTGCTCCCGCCGTAACTCCTACGGCAACCGCGGCCGTAACGCCGCCCGCCAGTACCGCTGCGCCAAGGCGTCGTCCACGAGGAGTGAGCCTGAGGCGCATATTCTCGGGTTCAGAATTACGCTCGACCACAGGTGGAGGAGGGGGTGTGAGGCTTACGCGCTCTCTTGTCGGTTGCGTCGTTTCGGCCGCAGGGGGCACGAGGCTCCGAGCCCTGGCCGCCATCTCTGGGTCAAGTGTTGAGGCACCTTTGATAAAGGGGCTTCCTTCACTTGGGTCAAATTCGTCTTCTATTGGCATGATATGTTTGTGTTTTAAGTATTTTCATTACAATACCATATAAGCGATAGTAAGCACAATCGTTATCTTATGTGGTCACCCCCCTTGAGTAACTGTAGTAAAAATAGTATAATGAACCCTAAGATTTAATAACACCTAGGAAAAGGAGCACTTTGAATGGCACAACCAAAGAAGCAGAGTAGCCCACGAAAGACGGGTCTCCGCCGCAGCCACCTGCGTCTGACGCTTGCTCGTCGTGTGAACGGAAAGTCACCTGTAAAGGTTAAGACAACTCGCAAAGAAACCGGTAAGGCGCTTGCTAAGTAGCAGGCGTTTTTCACTTACGCTCATTTAAGCGTATACTTACATAAAGCTACATTTACAATAACAAAGAGAACCAACGCATTATGGCATCTAATCGTCATCTCGGCCGCATCGTCGCACTTCAAACACTTTACGAATATGAATTCCGTAAAGAGTCTTCTGACGATTCCGCTGATGTTAAAGAAATTCTATCGCGCAATCTCGAGCGATACGAAACCGCGATTGATGACACAGAGTTTGTCGATTCCCTCGTAGCTGGTGTTCTAAAAGAACAACAAGCTATTGATGGCAAGATTCAGCCAATTGCACCAGACTGGCCTATCGAGCAGATCGCTCGTGTCGACCGTAACATCCTTCGTATTGGTGTCTATGAACTTCTGCACCAGGCAGACATTGTTCCACCAAAGGTAGCAATTAACGAAGCCGTCGAGCTCGCAAAAGCGTTTGGTTCCGATAACTCGAGCAAGTTTGTAAACGGGGTACTTGGTACCGCGTACCGCACACTTGTAGAGGGAGCCGAGAATGGCGACACCACAGTTCGATAAGTTTAAGAAATACTTTTCGCGCAAAAAACCATCTATTCAAGAAATTGTCCGTGAACCGACCGCAGGTGGGATTGTCTTTCGCCATGGCGCAAAAGGCGTAGAGATCCTGCTGATTCAGGACGCAAAAGACCGCTGGACGATACCTAAGGGGCACATTGAAGAAGGTGAAACTGCGCAACAAACCGCTCGCCGCGAGATTGGCGAAGAGGCTGGCCTAAAAGAAGTTGATCTTCTTGGCTGGCTCGGTAAAATTCATTTCCGTTACCGCCGAGTCGATAAGCTGGTGCTTATGACTACCCAAATTTACCTTGTACGCGCAAAGGGTGATACCAACGCGATTCAAAAAGAAGAATGGATGAATGGTATTCAATGGTTCCCATTCCACGATGCTTTGGATGCAATTGAATATGAAGACATCGGTAAATTAATGCTGCTTGCGATGAAGCGCATTCGGCAGGAGAACTTGTAATGAGTGGGATGCAAACAGCTCCGTACCAAGATTTTGCTCGAGAGAAGCTTGGGTTTGAGTTTCAAAATATTGACCTTCTTGTCACGGCGCTTACACATCGTAGTTATGTAAACGAACACCGTAAAAGCGTATCGGCGCACAACGAGCGACTTGAGTTCCTTGGTGACGCCGTGCTTGAGCTTGTTGTAACCGATTTTTTGTTCCGCAATTATGAAGAAGCCGAAGGTATTTTGACAAGCTGGCGGGCGGCGCTTGTGCGCACCGAAAGTATTGGTGCTGCTGGGCAGCTGCTGGGCTACGAACCACTTGTTCGCATGAGCCGTGGGGAGAAGCAGGGGAGTGAGCGTGCACGTCTACAGATTCTTGCTAATGCCTTTGAGGCACTGATTGGTGCGATTTACCTCGAGCGTGGCTACGCGGACGCCGAAGTATTTATTACGAAGCACATTACTTCAAAGCTCGACAACATTTTGAAGGAAGGTTCATGGCGCGACCCTAAGTCACACCTCCAGGAAGTGATGCAAAAGGTAGATGGGGTTACTCCTCGCTACATTGTTATTGAAGAAGTTGGCCCAGATCATGACAAGGTATTCACCCTCGGCGTTTATGCCGGTGATCGCCTCGTAAGCCAAGGTGTTGGCCCAAGCAAGCAGGCTGCTCAGCAAGAAGCTGCGAAAGCTGCACTGAAAACCTACCAGGCCTAGCTCTCCAGGCTTGACTTACAGAGATAAAACGTGTAAAATAGCCAGAGAATTCAAATCAATGCTATTACACAATAGACTAAAGAGTTAAAGGAAAAGTTTAAAATATGCTCGCAATTCGTTTGCAACGCGTAGGACGCGCCGGTTACCCAACCTACCGCCTCGCTGTACAAGAGTCACAACGCCACCCATCAAGCGGTCGTGTTGTTGCGTACGTAGGAAGCTACAACCCACACACTAAAGATGCTAACGTTCAAGTTGAAGTAGCGCAAAAGTACCTCGACAACGGTGCGCAACCAACACCTCGTGTTGCCAAGCTCCTCAAGGAAGCTGGTGTGAAACTCCCTAAGTGGGTAAAAGAAGCTTCAAGCGACAAGCAAAAAGCTATCCGTAACGCTGAAAAGCTCCGCAAGAACCAACCAAAGGAAGAAGTAGTTGAAGAAGCTCCTGTAGAAGAAGCCGAAGCACCTGCTGAAAGCGCTGAATAGTCTATTTCACGTGTTATGAATCCCGCCATCTCGGCGGGATTTTTTTATTAGTAAAAAGTCTATAAAAAGAGGGAAGCCCCCAGGACCTCGTGGGTCCCGGGGGCTGTAGCTCGACTCGGGGGGGTGAATCGAGATTCCCTGTCGGTGGTCGCCTAGGCGGCGTCGCTCCACGCCGCGGCGTGCCGCTTGTTGCGCTTGTGCGGCTCCATGCGGGTGTTGCGCGAGCGCTGGCCACCCTGGAGGGCGGAGGGGCGCTCCGTCTTGATGCCGCTCTTGGCACGGCGTCGCGCGTCGTAGCCGGCGCCGCTCTCCTCGAAGGCCTTGCGGTTGGCGATGCGGTCTTCGATGGTGCGGTTCATCAGGCCGACCGCGTCCTCGTGACGCAGCTTGCCCTTCAGCACGCGGCGGGCGTAGCCCAGCGCGCTGTTGATGGTCGCCTTGGCGCAGCCTCGCTGCCAGGTCGCGTGCGGGTAGCGCTCGGCCTTGAGCTTCTGCTGCATCTGTTGCATGGCGACGCCGGCGTGCTTGCGGGCGTTCGCCCGACGCCCGTCTCCGAGGAGCGCGATGTAGATCTTCAGGGTCTCCCGGGAGATGAACGAGATGGTCTCGTCCGGCTCCGTGGCATCGCCGATGATCTTGATCGCCTCCACCGCCAGCTCCTTGAGCTCGGCGGCGCTGTACTTCTGGGTCGGCCGCTGCGTGCGGTCGTTCTTGTTGGACAAGATGGTCCCTTCGTAGTTTTTCCGACAGGTACTGCTTCCACGACCTCATACTGTTACCAGTAGAGAAAGTGTTGAGCTGAATTATATCACTTTATAGCTTAAAAGTCAATACTCTCTAAGGGGTAAAATAATGCTTACGCTTATTGTAGGCAAAAAAGAGCGCTATGCTACAATAAAGGTACGATACTTTGACAGAGACACGAGGAGGGGCCACATGTCGACCATAGACCAGCAGTTCATAGAATATATCGTAAAATCAGTCGTTGGAAATCCAGACGACGTTGTCGTCGACCGCGTTATCGACGAAAAGGGAGTGTTGCTTACTCTTACGGTGAATCCAGACGACCTTGGACGTGTCATTGGTAAGCGCGGGGTAACCGCGCAGAGCCTCCGTACACTTCTTCGCGCACTTGGTACCAAGAATGATGCACGCTACAACTTGAAGATTGTAAACAACGATGGCCAAACCGGCGCTACCCTTAGTAGTGAAGATGCTCAAGTTTCCACAGATCCAGAAGCTGTGGAAAGTCCAACAGATGAAGCTGTGGACAATAGTTCTGAATACACAAAAAAGACTCGCCAAGAGCTTGCAGACCTCGACGATCTTGATATATAATCACAAGCAGTTCAGAACACACTTTGAACTGCGAGAACAGCTCATGCGAGCGACAAAACCACATTTTGTTGAGAGCTTATGTGTATAATAGACACCCCGTTCAGGGTGTCTATTTGTTTATATACATCGTTATGAATAGAAAAGCCCGGGGCGCGGATACTTTAAATCATAAATGCAATTTTTGACCCAATAAAGAAAGCCCCCTGAAGAGCGACAAGCCGGAGTGCGTATTGCAGCTCAACAGCAGACTTTCTTCGTTGGGGGCGTTGCCGACGGTATCGGCGATGGTGGTCAGCCGAGGGCGTCAGCTTCGGCGTTGAGGCGAGCCCTGTAGCGCAGCACGTACGGCTTCAGGGTGTTGAACCACGTCAGGTCCACCCATGCGATCCTCTCCTCGTCGGATCCCTCGAGGGTGTAGATGATCTTGTAGGTGGGCGGCATGTCGGGGGTGCTGTCCTCGACGGCCTCGGTGTGGACGATGTCGCTCGCCTCGATGTACTCGGCCGAAACGGTGTAGAAACCGATCAGCACGGTGCTTGCAGAACTCATGACAACTCCTGTCGTAGGGGACTGATACATATATTATAGCACATATTTACAAAAATATCAATGTAGCGTACACTAGTACAGATGAAGAAAATCCAAGTAGTCACGCTATTTCCGGAAATGTTTGAAGGCGTGCTGAATAGCTCAATGATGTGGAAAGCCCAGAACCAGGGCGCTGTTGAGTTTGGACTTATTAATTTACGCGATTATGGTATTGGCCCGCGCCAGCAAGTAGACGACACGCCGTATGGTGGTGGTGATGGCATGCTTCTGAAGCCCGAGCCGCTATTTGCTGCCGTCGAAGCTGCAAAAGCAAATGACCCAACAGCAAAGGTGCTCCTCATGACGCCACGAGGCCAGCGCTGGAAGCAGGCGACCGCGCAAAGCTATGCAGACGCAGATCATGGCTACATTTTTATTTGTGGCCGCTATGAAGGCTACGATGAGCGCATCGTGACATTGGTTGATGAGCAGGTAAGTGTGGGCGATTATGTCCTTACGGGCGGAGAGCTTCCGGCTATGACGATTATTGATAGCATTGTCCGGCTTATCCCGGGTGTACTTGGCGGCGCGGCAAGCGCTGAAATTGAAAGCTTTTCTGATGGTGAGACTTTAGAGTTCCCGCAGTACACAAAGCCAGCTGAGTTCCGCGACATGAAGGTACCTGAGGTACTTTTAAGTGGTAACCACGCGGCAATCGCGAAGTGGCGCGAAGAGAATTCTTTTAAAGCCGAATAGGTGAGCGCCGAAATTGAAGCCACGAAAAAACCCGCCGAAGCGGGAATTCTCGTGTTGTGGTGGATATCGTATAGCGTTAGCTACAACAAGTAAAAAAATCTTTTTTGGAATTTTTTTGGAGTTTGTTTGTTTTTGTAACTTTCGCTTGTTCACTACTGTACTGAAATGCAATTAAAAGCGCAAGCGTATTTTACAAAAAAGTTAAAAATGACAACAGTTTGGCAAAACCATAAGCACGGACGTATACTGAATGGCATGAGTATCCTTGTAAAAGCAACGCCCGCACCAAAGCCTCGAACAAAAGAATCACGCCAAATGGCGATACTGCTCACGGGTATTTTTGTTGTTTTTGCATTGACGCAACTCTTTACGCTCGAGGAATTCCTTGAGCTTATTCCAGCTATGGCATTGCCGTTTGGTGATGTCATTACCCATATGCTCGCGCCGCTTATTATTGTGGCCGAGATCTTTGCGCTGCCATTTTTACTTGGCATGGCCGTGAGCCCGGCGTTTCGTTGGCTCAGTATGGTGCTCGGCTGGCTGGTTGCTGGCCTGTGGACGTTTATAAGCTTCTGGGTGGCGCTGACCCGTCCCGCAGTCGAGACCGTTGGGTACCTTGGTACCCTCGTGCCGTTAGTGCCAGGCTGGTGGGTAGTGTCCGTATCGCTGGCACTCTGTATTTTAGTCGCTTGGGCCACTTGGGGGCTGTGGCCAGGAAGTCGCACAAAAAACTAGTTGAGAAATACCCAGCACAGGGGTATGATGAAGGTAAAAGAGGAGATTTTGCATATGGACGCGTTATCAAAACTCGAGCGAACCATTAAAGGATGGCTAAAAGATGTTCCGCACTTACCTGCGGGTGTGCGTACTTGGCTTGGCGATAATGTTTGGTGGATTGTAGTGATTGGAACGGTGCTTACCGGTATTGGCGCACTTGGCCTGCTTGGTGCACTTATTACGCACCTTACGTCACTGGGGAGTCCGGTGGTTTCATACTACGCCTCTACAACTTTTGTAGGCTGGTTAATTGTGAACGCTGCAGTGGGACTGTTCTTTACGGCAATTGAATTCCTGCTCATGGCATTCGCCATCTCACCACTCAAGGCAAAGCAGAAAAAGGGCTGGGTGCTGCTATTTGCATCATGGCTGGTTGCGATTATTGCGATGGTCGTCGGTGCGGTCTTGACCCTCAATCCACTCGGCTTCGTAGGAAACCTTATCTTCGGTACCCTCTGGATTGCCGTTACTGCGTACTTCTTGTTTGAAATCCACGGCGAATTCGCCCATGTTGAGCGCTCAAACGGCGTAAAAGGCAAGAAGACTTCATAATTACCGCCGCCTTATAAGGCTTGAGCATTTACCCCTATTACTGTATAATATGTCGGTACGCTAATAGGGTGTCGCCAAGTGGTAAGGCACCAGGTTTTGGTCCTGGCATTCGGGGGTTCGAATCCCTCCACCCTAGCCAAAGAAAAAGCAGGTTTTATGCCTGCTTTTTCTTTGGCTCTGTGAACGACACGAGAACCCCCGAGTGGCATGAGGGGGCGAAAACAGCCAGTGGCTGTTTGAGGGCGACGTTCCGATGGAGCTTGAGCTCCAATCGTGAACTCGCGGGGTCGCCGGAGGTGACCGAATCCCTCCACTCAATCCTTATTTGAGTATTTGTATAAATGACGTAGAATTACACTATGGAACCTGGGACATGGCAACAGCTATCAAAGCTAGAAAGTATAAGTTTCTCTTGCGGACACTGTGGAGAGCGCGTTAGCTCAAACGTCGGCTATTATTCACACGATGGTTATGAAAAGAGGGGGGAGGTTTATGTGTGTCATGCGTGTAATAAGCCTACCTATTTTTCTTTCGATGATAAACAAACTCCCGGGTCTTTGCTAGGTAGCACAGTAGGACACTTACCTAATGACATCGCGGATTTGTATAATGAAATTCGCAATTCTACGGCAGTTGGGAGTTATACTTCTGCGGTTTTAGCTGCTCGCAAGCTGTTGATGCATATTGCAGTTGAGCTCGGAGCCGATAAGGGTAAAACATTTGCGGAATACGTAACTTACCTTGCAGACAACCACTACACCCCTCCGAAAAGTAAATCATGGATTGATCAAATTCGAAAAGCGGGAAATGAAGCAAATCATGAGATTGTCATTATGGATGAGGAACGGGCCACTAGTATTATTAAGCTTGTAGAAATGTTGCTCAAGTTTAATTATGAATTTCCTGCTGAGGCGGGAGAGGACGACTCTACTTAAAGCTTTGAGCTTTTGCTGATAAATTTTAATTATCCTGACGATCGCGACGTACCAGGTAGGCAAAGACGACGCAGAAGGAATGTTTTTATGGCTTGGTTTGTACTTATCGTCTCGGGAATATTAGAAGCAGTCTGGGCGACCGCCCTTGGCAAATCAGAAGGCCTTACAAAGCTGTGGCCTTCGGCTATCTTTGTTGTAGCATTGGTGTTGAGTATGCTCGGCCTCGCCTATGCAACGCGCACCCTCCCTATTGGAACCGCCTATGCGGTGTGGGTGGGTATCGGTGCATCGTTAACGGCTATTTATGCCATGCTTACAGGAATGGAGCCTATTTCACTGGCGAAGATATTACTGATTCTTGGCATTATTGCCTGTGTGGTGGGACTTAAATTTCTTCATGGCTAAAGGTTTGCTACTATAAACCTATGACTAAGGCTTCGTTTCGTGCGTCCGTTTCAAATTTTGTGCACCACTACCTGCGCATTCCATATACATTGAATGTGAAGGAATTCCAATCGCCAAAGAAGCCGCGCGCAACTTTTGTATTTATTCACGGTATTGGCAATACGCTTCATTCGTGGGATGACGTGGTGGCGCTAATGCCAAAAGACGTTCGCATTATTGGCGTAGACTTACTTGGGTTTGGCGGATCACCAAAGCCAGACTGGGCGATCTACAATGCCAAGACACAGGCACGCTCACTTGGAATTACATTGCTCGGGCTCCGCATGGCACACCAACCGATTTTGGTTGGACACTCGCTTGGGGCACTCGTGGCTGTTGAAGTGGCGAAGCGATACACCCTTTTACCAAAGCGCCTTGTACTGTGTAGCCCACCATTTTACAGCCCAACTGCAGAAGGAAAGCGCATCCCGACGGGCGACGACATGCTCCGCGAGCTTTACCGCGTAGCAAAGAAACACCCCGAGCAGCTCGAGGCATTGTCGCCACTCGCAGTGAAGCTTGGGCTAGCGAATAAGACGCTGAATATAACACAAGATAATGTGGGCTCGTATTTGGGCGCACTCGAAGCAAGTATTATTAACCAGACTGCGCTTGCGGATGTGGCTACGTTAAAAATACCGATTGATATTTTTTACGGAACTTTTGACCCAGTGGTTATTAAAAAACATATAACCACGCTGGCTAAGACGAAGGAAAATGTAACGGCGAAGCGACTTATAGCTGGGCACGAGGTTGTGGGTGGGTATGTGAAGAGTTTGGCTGAATATCTGAAGAATATAGTCGGTATTACCGAGCGACCTTAATTTCCCTCTGATTCCATTTTTTACTAATTGAAACCTGGAATGTTGCGCCATGTTTTGAGTCAATACATTCCAGGGTTCCGTTAAATTGCGATTCAATAAGATGCTTTGCAATGTATAGTCCAACACCAAGTCCGGATGGCTTGGTGCTTTCAAGCGGCTGGAATATCTTGTTTCTAATAGATTCATCAATCCCGCTTCCATTGTCAGATACTCGAATTTTTATTATCCGTTTTAAGTCAGTAACAGATATTTTGATTTGCGGTTGGGATGTTGCCGTGCATGCATCGATAGCATTGTTGATAAGAATGGAAAGGGCTTGAATCAAATTTATTGGGTCTCCGTTGATAATAACGGGCTTCTTGTTACGCACTCCTGATATAAGAAGTTCAATATGGTGAGAATGTAATTTTTGCCGTAGATCCTTAGTGCACTGATTCAGGGCGGTATGGACATTAAAACTTAGATCATTGGAATTAGTATTGTTGAGCTGGGCTCTGGCTTTTCTTATCATGCGGTTGATGTACTTTATACCATCTTCCGCGTTTTCAATTGCCTTAGAATGGCGGTGCTGTTGCTTCATGTCGTCGATGTCTAAGTTAAGGACACTCAGATGGTTAGATAGTTCATGGAGAGTTGCCGCCGTAGACTGTCCAATAACAGCGAATTTATACAGCTGTTGTATTTGCTGAAGCTGTGCTTGTCTTAGTCGGTTAGACTCCTTCTCTAACTCGCGAGCTAAAGAATTTTTCTGTTTTCTCACTTCTTCTTCTGCATCCAAAGCCCTTTCGAGACTAAGTGTTGACTGCCTTGCGGAAACCCATGATACAAGTGCAAAAACAGATAGAATTGTCGCGTAGGCTATAACATCTAAGGCGCTTGATGGATTGGGTGGTATGTACGCTATCGGAGTGACAATTCCGAGCACATGTATCATGTGAGCGAGTAACATAACTGCAAGCGTAATAACCGTGACGGGAAGAATGCTGCGAGGTGTCATAAATATTCCCGGCAAGAGAATGGCGAAACTTGCTGTCAGTATGCCAACAGTGGAGCTAAGCCCCCAATTAATAAGCACTACACTCGCGAGGAGTTCGAATAATAGGATGAGGAGCCAGTTTGCCGTCTTTATCCGTTGATGAAGGGAAAGATAGATTACTAGAACTGTGTATGCAATAACACCACAGCCAATCCAAAATCTTGTTCTTGGAGGAGAGGCATTGAAAATATCATAAACAAGTATGAGTGCGGTTAATGTAACGGCGACGCCAAATGTACCATATGCTACGAGCCGCGTAATTCGCGCTGCACCACTGAGTTCAAGGTTCGAAATTGGCATAAGAACCGCTATTCTGTCACTTTGTCTTTCGGCATAACGGCCATGTACCCTACGCCGTACGATGTTTTTATAAGTGGGTATGAAAATGGCCTGTCCACCTTGTCTCGGAGTTGCTTAATATGCACATCTACGGAACCTGTCCATCCTCGATTCGCTATTGGCCATGCATGATTTATTATCATTTCTCTTGATAAAACGCGACCAGTATTACTTACTAGGTACTCTAGTATGTCGAATTCTTTTCTTCGCAACGAGATCTCTTGCCCGTCTCTCGTAACTTTACGACTCGCGGGTTCGATAATTAAGTCACCCAGTGATAACGAGGGCATATATGCACTTCTTTCTCGTCGTCGCGCGAGGGCGTTAATGCGTGCACGAAGTTCTGTTAGTTCAAAGGGCTTGGTGATGTAGTCGTCGGCACCATTGTCGAGGAGATCCACCTTGCTTGAAATAGTGTCGATTCCCGTAACTATAAGAATGGGTGTATCTGGAGTAATTAAACGGATCTGCCGGCATACCTCTAGTCCAGGGGCGTCAGGTAGGCCTAAGTCGAGCAGTATTGTATCGAATGTGTCGTTCGATACTAATTTCAGTCCTTCGTCGCCAGTATTTGCAACCTCAACAATATACCATTTCTGTAGTTGCTGTTTCATGCGCGCAGAAAGACGAGGATTATCCTCGATAACGAGCAGTTTCATGGTGCCTCCCATTTTATTGATATATGTAACTCAATTTACGCTCGATTTGTTAAATAATTATTAAATTTTTACACAAAACCAAAATAAATAAAATCCCCAAACCTCTCATGTTAAAAATCCCCCCACAAGCGTATACTTAACCCTATATGCATATCGAATTATTCATTCGCATTATCGCTGACGCAGCCGTCATTCCTGTAATCCTTATTGGTGCCTGGGCACTGCTATTCAAGGTGCCAAAGGGGAAGCGCTTCGAAGCCTATAGTCGTGTCCTTATGGCGGGGCTTACTTCGTACATGCTGGCAAAATTCATAGGAACCGTTTACCAACCCGAAGCACTTCGTCCATTCGAACTCCTCGGCGTCGACCCGGGTGCTCTGTATCTAAATAACCCAGGCTTCCCATCAGATCACGCGCTGTTCGTCACCGCCATTACATTAGCCGTTTGGTTCGAAACTCGGATGAAAAAAGTCACCATCGTTCTTGCCGGTCTTACCATTCTTGTATGTATCGGCCGCGTCCTCGCACTCGTCCACACGCCACTCGACGTCATTGGAGGGGTCGGAATTGCGCTTGTCGGTGCTTTATGGTACAGTAACGTACCAAGAAAGCAGGAGGAGCGCGGTCATGGCAAAAGTCATTCAGAACGAGCAGCAAGTCGTCGTTGAACCGTGGTGGGCAAAGGGGCAAAGTGTATACATTGGTCTTGGAATAGGCCTGTTATGGTGGATTCTTACCGCCATTCTGCGGCAGTATATTGTTGAGCCAATCGCGTGTCGTGATATTGCGACCGCTGCGGCATGTGTAAATTCGGTCGGTATTAGCGGGAGTATTGCAGCTATTTTGGTTGCCGTGGCTGGTACATGGCTTCTCGTGCGTTACTTACAACCACGCCCAATCATTATTTCAGTCGCCTCATTGTTCCTTTTATGGGACCTTGGTGCAATTCTGAACGGCCTTCCATGGTGGGCAACACTGCTTTGGGGACTCTTCTTCTACGCAGCGAGCTATGGGTTGTTCTCGATGGTGGCGCGCCTTCGATGGTTCGCACTATCATTGGCACTCGCCGCGGTGCTTGTAGTGGTCATCCGGCTCATCCTGGTGCTATACTAATACCATGGAAATGGTGGTCATAATTCTTTTAGTGCTGGCTATTGCCGGCATGGGCGCTGCGCTCTTTGTTATTACGCAGCGTCTTCGTGATTTAAAGCAAACGGGCGGCGTCGAGCTTTTGAAAGCGGACGTTACTGAACTTAACCGCACCATTGCGGCGCTTCAGACAAACCTTGGCGACAAGCTTGAACGCAACGCAACCAATATGCAGAGTTCAATGCAAAAACAGCTCACCGAAAGTATGAAGCTGGTGGGCGATGTATCGCAGCGTCTCACCAAGCTCGACGAAACTAACCGCCGAGTCGTTGATGTAGCGGATGAACTTAAGACCCTTCAAAACGTGCTGCAGAATCCAAAGCAACGCGGTGTCTTTGGTGAATACTACCTTGAATCTGTCCTTGCCAATATTTTGCCGGTCAAGAACTTCAAAATGCAGTATAGCTTCCGCGACGGTGTCATTGCCGATGCGGTGGTGTTCCTCGATAAAGGCCAGATCCTCCCAGTTGACAGCAAGTTTAGCCTTGAAAACTATAACCGTATGGTTGCTTCACAAACCAAAAGCGAGCGTGAAGAATGGCTCAAAAAAGTCCGTAACGACCTTAAGGGTCGTATCGACGAAACCAGTAAATACATCCGCCCAGCCGAAGGTACTATGGACTTTGCCTTCATGTTTATTCCAAGCGAATCACTGTATTACGACCTACTTATCGGCGACGTTGGAACTGGCTCGAGCGCCCGCGACCTTATTGAATACGCCTTCCGCGAAAAAAAGGTGGTTATCGTGAGTCCAACCAGCTTTATGGCCTACCTACAAACCGTCCTCCAAGGACTTCGTAGTCTTCAAATTGAAGAGCAAGCCAAAGACATCCAGGTCCAAGTTGGAAAGCTCGGCCGACACATTGCAGCGTTTGATAGCTTCATGGAAAAACTCGGAAAGTCACTTGGGACAACCGTGGGGCACTACAACAATGCCCATAAGGAACTCGCGAAGGTCGATACCGACGTTACCAAGATCGCCGGCACCAACAAAAGTATAGAGCCGCTGCTTATTGATAAACCACAGCAGGACGAGCTGTAGCATGACAAACCCCGAGTTCTCACAATTAGAACAAGGGGTGGTTTTCGACGAGCGTACAACGGTTCAACAGCTCAAAACGGCTTTACGCCGTGGCGGCGTCCATGTTGACCGCTTTGGTATGGGGCCCGCAAAGACCATTGAGAACCTTCTCGACGAAATTCACGAGGGTGAATCAACTATTACAGTAAAGTCGAATGGTGAAATCCTTCGAGAACTCCGCGTTGTATGGGTGGATGTGTTTTGCGAACTATCGAATGGCGACGTGTATCGCCTCAGAGAAGATCGTCAAGAATTCAAAGACGGACGCGAAGACAACATAAAGCGTCGCACGCTTGATTCATCCTTAGGTGAAAAGTTAAAGGCGGATGAAGCACCGGAAGTTGCCGTTATGCGAGCGCTTGAAGAGGAGCTGGGCATTAAAGAAATAATCTCCGTACAATCACATGGCTCTACAGCGAAAGTGCTCACACCCGATACGTACCCAGGTCTTGAAAGTTCCTACATCTTTTATAAATTCGAAACCGTTATACCCGAATCGGCTTTTAACCCTGAGGGATATATCGAAGACCAACCCGACAAAACAAATTATTATGTTTGGGACTTAGTTCAGAACTCCTAAGTGTATACAGGAAATTCTCAGTTTCGTGGAGAATAATATTAGATAGAGCTTAAAGCGCTCAAGATAGCACTAAAAGACAGGAGGTCCCATGGACATAGCAACGGTCATCACGCTGCTTACAGTAAACCTTATAGTACTATCGGTGGTTATTATCACATTGATAATTGTCGCAATTGTGCTGGCAGTGAAGTTGAACAAGATTGCGAGCAATGTTCAACAAACAACCGAGAATATGGCGAGCATTACCAACTGGTTCTCACCGGTGAAAGTATTTGCCGAGATCGCCAATGCAATCCGTACGATTAAAAAAAGATAAGGAGGATATATGGGTAAAGCACTAACAATTGCAGCAGTTGCCGTCGGAGCTTTTGTCGCAGGTATTCTACTTGCACCAAAGAGTGGTAAAGAAACCCGACGGGACATCGCTGACAAGGCGAAAGAATATAAGGGGAAGGCTTCGGCTGGTATGGAAGAAGTGAAGAAAGGTGCCACGGTCGTTAAAGATGAACTTGCCGATAGCGCTGACCACTTGAAAGATATTGCAAACGATGCCGCTGGTGGCGTAAAGCGCACCGCGGGTCGTGTGAAGGAAGAAGTATCAAGCCGCGCTAAGATTATTTCGGGAGAGGTGCAGCAAACCGCTGCTGATACTCGTCGCGCTGCAGCTTCAAAGTAACGACCGCCATAAAAAAATCCGCTCTCGTACGAGCGGATTTTTTATTGTGCTTAGTGAACTAAGCGGCGCGGTTCTTACCACGAAGCAAGTCGTGGATAAGGAACCCAAGAACACCACCGATGATCGCACCAAGACCGTATACGAGGAAGGCCCAAACGCCACCAACGTAAGCTTGGAGTGAAAGTGCAACGGCAGGGTTGAGGATACTGCTTGCTGATACGAAGCCGGTAACGGTAACACCGATCATGAGAGCGATGAAGATACCAAGACCAACTGAGAATGCTGCGCTGAGGTTGTCCTTTGCGCGAGTTGCTGCGGCTACACCGAAACCAAGGATTGCGGTACCGAGTACTTCAGCGAAGAACACGTACCATTCCTTACCAGTAAGCTGAGCGATGTCAACAGCCTTGAAGAGGCTTGCTGCAGTTTGGCCGTATGATTGTTGTTCAGCAGTAGGCTGTGTTGCACCACCGAGGAATGCTGAAAGTACGAAGTACGCAACAGCAGCACCAAGGAATTGTACAAAGATGTATCCGATAGCACGGAGCCATCCGATACGACGTGTTGCCCAGGCACCAAGGGTGATCGCTGGGTTAACGTGTGCGCCAGAGATTGCACCGATGAGTAGTACGATACCCACGAGTCCAAAGAGAACGAAGATCGGTTGACCTTGTCCTGCAATCACCACGGCAGCAAGCAAGAATGTACCGAGGAATTCGGCACCAAGCGCACGCCAGAGTGACCCTGACAGGAGTGATGTTTCAATGTGCTGGCCAAGACTTTGCTTCTTTGCAGTAGCAGGAACGGTCTTGACGGTCGTTTTAGTCGCTGCAACTGAAGCTGCCTTTACGGTCGTCTTCTTAGTTACAGGAGCTTTCTTTTTTGTAGTAGTGGCCTTCTTAGTAGCCATATGTTTCCCTCCTTATAGTGAACATGCCTCAAGTATAGCACAAGGAGGCGAGTGAAAAGCATATCACATATGCTTTTCCGAGGTGACACAGTGCAATGTCGCCGTGAGGCGAGATACCATAAACAAGAAGGAGCCACACTGAAGTGCTATAGTAGATAGTATGAGTTTATATATGAAGCAAAACGAGACCCGAACCGACCTGCAAAAGCGCGTTGCCGCCGAACTTCAAGACAAGGCAAAAAAGAAAGCGCTCGAAACAGAACGGCCTGACGGTGTCGATGACGCGGCATTTTTGAAAGACACCAAATCAACCACCAGTCTTGCGTGGGTTTGGGTGCTTATTGCCATCGCTATTATCGGGATTGCGATTTGGCTTATTGTCGCCACAATGTAGGGTGATTTTTCTCTCGCACAGACGCTAGTTCTAGCGTATACTAGGTACTAGTTATGTCCACATATGATGTTGAGGGTGTGAAGCAGTCCTTGCTTGGGAAGGTCGCGTCAAGCGATTCTCCTCGCGATGTCTTAAAAGCCCCAGAAATTCGAGAGTTATACGGCGCAATCGGTTCGCTTCCAGCCGAAGAGCGTGGCGCATTTGGTAAACAAGTAAACGAAGTGAAGCTCGCGGTTGAAGCGGCGATTGAAGCGCGTGAAAACGAGCTTGAATCTGCTGATGTGCAGCCGATTGATATCACCGCCCCTTGGGATGTGAACAGTAAGGCACCGTCGCTGCTTCCAACCGAAAATGGTACCCAGCACCCGCTCACCAAAGAGCTCGAAAACGTCGTCGACGTCTTTACCCGTATGGGCTTCGAAGCGGTTGAGTCACGCCAAATTGATGACGACCACCATATGTTTGGCGCCCTCAACTTCCCAGAAGATCACCCAGCGCGTGACGGTTACGACACCTTCCGTACCGAAGAAGGCTATATTCCACCTGCGCACACCTCTACCATGCAGCACCGTATTTTGAAGGACGGTAAAGCAAAACTCGAAGCTGGCGGGCAAATTGCCGCAATTAGTTACGGCCGTGTCTTCCGTAACGAAGACGTCGATGCTACCCACGAACACACCTTCTACCAATGTGAAGGCGTGTTTGTCAGTAAAGATGCGACACTTGGCGACATGCTCGGAACCCTCCGTAGTTTCTTCGAAACCTATTACGGGCAGGCACTTCGCGTCAAAACCCAACCAGCCTACTTCCCATTTGTCGAACCTGGCCTTGAATTTGCCATTGAAAAGCCTGCTGCTATTGGTGGTAAGCCGGGCGAGTGGCTCGAAATGCTTGGTTGTGGCATGATTCACCCGAACGTCCTCAAGGAAGCTGGCATCGACCCAACCCAGTATCGCGGATTCGCATGGGGCGGGGGAGTCGAACGGCTCGTCATGCTCAAATACGGCATTGAAGATCTTCGCCACTTCGAATCGGCTAAACTCGCGTTCTTAAGGAAATTTGCATCATGATTATCTCTGTAAACTGGTTAAAGAAATTCACTCAAATCGACGGAACCGTTGATGAACTCGCGACCCTTATTGGTGCGCGTCTTGTTGAGATTGAAAGTGTCGAAAACATCGGTGAAAAGTACAGTGGTGTTGTTGTAGCGCGCGTAGTTGAATGTGGTCCGCTTGAAGGCTCTGACCACCTAAATGTCACCAAAATTGACGATGGCGGTGTCGTGCAAGATGTTGAACGCGATGAGAACGGCCTGGTTCAGGTTGTGTGCGGCGCGCCAAATGTTCGCGCTGGCCTTTTGGTAGCATGGTTGCCACCGCGCAGTGTCGTGCCTGAAACCTATGCCGACGCTGAGCCATTTGTACTCGGTGCAAAGCCCCTCCGTGGCGTCATGAGCAACGGTATGCTCGCCAGTGCTCGCGAACTTGACCTCTACGATGACCACTCAGGGATTCTCGAGCTCGATAAAGAAGCGGCCCCAGGTTCCTCATTTGCTGAGCTGTATGAACTCAACGACTACCTGCTTGATATTGAAAACAAGTCACTGACGCACCGCCCAGACGCGTTTGGGGTGATTGGCTTTGCGCGTGAAATTGCCGGTATTCAAGGCCTGCCATTCCAAACACCTGATTGGTTGAATGTCCTGCAAGCAGATCTTCAAAACGACGGTTCACTTGAAGCGCCACGTATTGCCATTGAAGACGCCGAGCTTTCAGACCGTTTCCAGGCTATTGTGCTGAGCGGCGTTGATGAGACCGCGAAATCACCAATTCAGCTCCAAACCTACCTGGCGCGCAGTGGTGTCCGCCCAATTAATGCTTCGGTTGACGTTTCAAACTACCTCATGATCCTTACCGGTCAGCCATCTCACACCTACGACTACGACAAGGTTCGTGCTATAGCCGGTGATGATTTCACCGTACGCGTTCGTACTGCCCGCGCGGGCGAAAAGCTCGTCCTGCTCGATGGTAAAGAAGTCGAGCTCGACACAGCCGATATTGTGATTGCAGCTGGCGACACAGCTATTGGCCTTGCCGGTATTATGGGCGGCCAAAGCACTCTTGTTGATGAAACAACCAAAAACGTTCTGCTTGAAGTTGCAACTTTTGACTTGTACCACATGCGTTCAAGCCAAATGCGTCATGGCGTATTCTCCGAAGCGGTCACCCGATTTACGAAGGGAATTCCAGCGCCACTCAGCACCCCAGTACTCGTTGAAGCGGTACGCATGCTCCAAGAACACACCGGCGCACGCGTAACGAGTGGGATTGTTGAAGATTACCCAGGAACCCGTGAGCCAATTATCGTAAAGGTGAGTGAACCACAGGTGAATAAAACCCTTGGTACGCAGTTTGCCTCTGAAGATATTGCCGAGCTCCTTCGAAATGTCGGGTTTGAAGTAACCTTTGATGGCCTCGAAGCGACCGTGACCGTACCGTACTGGCGCCAAGATATTCGTATTTCTGAAGATTTGATCGAAGAAGTGGGACGTCTTGCTGGGTTCGACACCATTAACCTGACACTCCCTCGTCGTGATTTTGTGGCAGTTCGCCCTGGTGACTTTGATGAGCTCCGTACAATTATTCGCAAGCGACTTGTTCGTGCGGGTGCGAATGAAGTACTGACATACAGCTTCGTGCACGGCGATACATTAAAAAAAGCTGGCCAAGACCCAGCTAACGCCTACCGCATCGTGAACAGTATTAGCCCTGAGCTTCAGCACTACCGACAAACACTGACTCCAAGCTTGCTCTCAAACGTATTTGCTAACGTCAAGGCGGGCTATGGTTCATTTGCACTTTTCGAAGCAAACAAGGTACACGAGAAGCAGGATGGTTTGACTGACGAGAATGTTCCCGTTGAAAAAGACCGCATCGCACTCGTGTTGACTGATTCAAAGAAAAAGGGTGCTGCGTATTACGACGCTAAGCACATGCTTGAATATGCACTCGCTGCAGTGGGTGTTGAAGTTTCATACCGTGCAATCGATGGCGAAAGCGCGCTTATTGCGCCATTTGAGCCAAAACGAAGTGCGGTTGTTGTTGATCGAAACACGAATGCGGTACTTGGTGTGATTGGTGAATACAAGAAGTCTGTTCAAAAGGCATTTAAAACACCAGAATACACCGCAGGGTTTGAAATTGACCCACGCGAACTTCTTAGAAGCGCGCAAGCGGTCGGTATTCAGTACCGTCCACTCAGCCGTTACCCTGGCACCGAACGAGACATCTGCTTCCAGGTGGCACAAGCTGTACCTTATGACGCCATTGTGACGACTGCCGAGCAAGCACTCGCCGAAACAGGCCTCATTACAACGGTGAGTCCACTCGACATGTACCAACCGGCAGAAGGTGATACGAAGAACATTACGATTCGTATTGCCCTTGCTTCGTACGACAAAACTATGACAAATGATGATGTAGCAAAAGTAATTAATGCAGTAATTGAACGAGTGAATCAGGCCACTGACGGAAAGGTAATTTAGAGATATGGCTACAACAAAAGCACAACGAATTGGAATTTGGATCATCGCAGTATTTATGGCGGTGGGTACGATTGGATCATTTGCGATCATCGTGCTCGCGAACCAAAACAGCCAGAGCGATCAATCGCGCTACAACGAACTCTTAGCTGAGTATCAAAACGCCGCCAAGAAACAAGAACAAGAGCTTTCGGCGCAGTATTCTGAAAAAGTAAACCAGTATACATCTCGCGTCAGTGCATTTGATGCAGCTAGTGTGACAGAGCTCAAAACCGAAGACCTTGAAGTTGGGACGGGCGAAGAGTTAACGGCTGAATCGACATTTACTGCCTACTACATTGGCTGGAACCCAGAAGGCACTATTTTTGACAGTTCAATTAACGATGACGGCAGCCTTAAAGCACCATTTACTGCAAGTCCTGGTCAAGTTATTAAAGGTTGGACCGACGGCGTAGTGGGCATGAAAGTTGGTGGTGTTCGTGAACTCAGCATCCCAAGTGAGCTTGCCTACGGTGAAACCGGAAGTGGCGAAAACATTCCACCAAACACTCCAATTAAGTTTGTGATTGTTACTATTCCAACCCCCGAAACAGTTGAAGTTCCACAAGAACTCATTAACCTCCAAGCGAGGCTCTATGGAAACCAATAGCATCCGCGACGTTATCATGATTGGGGCGGGTCCAAGCGCACTCGCCGCGGCTATTTATACAACCCGTGAGGATATCGATACCGTCCTTTACGAAAAAGCAACCATCGGAGGCATGGCGGCGATAACGGACCGCGTCGATAACTACCCTGGATTTCCCGATGGTATTGAAGGTATGAAGCTGGCCGGCGAACTTGAGGCTCAGGCGACTCGCTTTGGTGCCCAAGTTGATTTTGGTGAGGCGTCGGCGATTCGTGTTGACGGTAAATATAAAATTGTTACCATCGACGGACAAGACATTAAGGCAAAGGCTGTCCTTATTGCAACGGGAAGCGACTACAAGAAAATTGGCGTTCCAGGTGAAGCTGAGTCATATGGTCGCGGTGTTCACTACTGTGCAACCTGTGACGGGGCATTTTACCGTGACCGCACACTTGCGGTTGTTGGCGGCGGAAATTCTGCACTCCAAGAAACCATCTTCCTGACACGTTACGCAAGTCATATTGACCTGCTTGTTCGTAGCACTATTAAGGCAAGCGACATTTTGCAGCAAGACCTTCAAAAATATGTTGACGAAGGCAAGGTGACAATTCATCTCGAAACCGCAACTGATGAGATTGTCTTGGCAGATGACGGACGAGTGACGGGCGTCAAGATGACCGAAAAGGGTGAAGCCAAAGAGCTCGCAGTTGATGGCGTCTTTGTGTTCGTTGGTTTGAAGCCAAACACTCAGTTCCTGGAAGGAAGTGGTGTTGAGCTCGATGAAGTAGGGCTCGTAAAGACGAATTACCATCTCGAAACTGCTGTAGAGGGTGTATTTGCGAGTGGCGACGTTCGAAGTGGCGCAACAATGCAAATTGCCAGTGCGGTGGGCGAGGGCGCTGCAGCTGCGCTGTCGATTCGCGAATATCTCGATAACTTTGATCGTTAATTCATTGCTATAAAAAACCGTCGGGCGTTCCGGCGGTTTTTATTTCACTTCTTTTTCAATGAAGGTTTCGAGCTGATCGATAATTTGAGAATCCCGGGTTAGCAGAGCCACTTCACGAGTGCCAAGTAGGACACCAGCGTAGGCAAAGTTATGTGAGCCGGTAATTGCTGCCTTTGAGCCATCTTCAAACGTGAAAATGATACACTTTGCGTGGAGGTAGCGGGCCTTGGTGTAGCTTGTTTTGAGCCCAGTAGCGATTTGCCCAATGCGGATGGCAATGCGGTTTAGCCCTTCTGCTTGGAGGGGGCGATTATAGTAAAGCGTCGTCGATTTTTTAGCCAGGATTCGCGAGAGCTTTCCCGTTGGACAGTACTGCGAAACAAAAGTAATGTGCGTCGCCTTTTCGGCAAGCTCGATGGCGCGGCGGTAAATAACCGACTGACCAATAAAACCGCCGTCAATGAGAACGGTCATTTCGCCATGTTCATGCGCGACACTCGGGAAGTTCCCCGATCGACTTTCGGCTTTTTGAACGCGTTTTTGTTCTTCGACAATACGATCGGCAAGTTTTGCGTCGGTCAGGCGGAACATGTAGTCGATATTTTGGATCCCTTCTTCGTAGAGGTTTACACCCCCGAAGGTGAAGAGGGTGTCATCAACCACACACCATTTACTGTGGGTTCGTCCATGGTAGAGTGTAATGCGACCACGGCCAAGCCAGTGGAATTTTACCCCAGCTTTTTTGAGGGTTTTAACCATACGATTTGTGCTTCGGGCGCCGTGGCTGTAATAGCGAAGCGGAAGGAAGCCGCCACTTACTTCACCGTAGGTAAAGATATCTGCTGCAACTACGACTTCAACACCGCGCTGCGCAGCTTCTTCAAGCGCCAGAATAAGCGGGTGCGTTGCTTCGTGGTCTGCGATGACCATCGACATCAAATAGACGCGCGTCTTTGCCTTAGCGACGGCGTCTGCAGCTTCTCGCACATATTGCGTTGGAGAAATCAGTTTCACTGAGGTACATTATATACGCTCGGGGCAAAAACTGCTAAAATAACAGGAGTAGAAAACAAAGGAGAACAAGCGTGGCAGACTTTAACAAGATTCTTGGCCCTGGTGATATTGATGGCGGCGTGATTAACGTTGTCGTTGAAATTCCAACCGGCAGTTCACACAAAATTGAATGGAACCGTGAGCTTGCGGTGTTCCAACTCGACCGTGTTGAACCTGCAATTTTTGCAAAACCAACCAACTATGGATTTATTCCACAAACACTCGACGAAGACGGTGACGAACTCGACGCACTGATTATTACCGACACTCCACTGACGACCGGTATCTTCCTTGAAGCAAATGTAATTGGTGTTATGAAGTTTGAAGACGACGGCGAAATTGACGACAAGGTAATTGTTGTCCCAGCCGACGACCGCAACACCGGCAATGCTATCAAGAGCCTTGAGGATCTTCCAAAGCAACTGCTTGCACAAATCGAGCACCACTTCACCCACTACAAAGACCTTAAAAAGCCTGGTAGCACTATTGTGAAGGGATTCGGCGACGCGGAAGAAGCGAAGGCGATTATTCACGAATCTGTGGAACGCTGGAACAACCGCTAAAGAGCGGAAAGTATTACAGCATGACGGCGGCGATCATATGGTCGCCGTCTTCTTTTCTATTTCCTTTAAGGAACTCGCTGTAGGAGTAAAAGTCAGTGTCGGCCGTTGTGCTTCGAGAGTCATCATGTAGGTTTTCTTGGCGGATACCAGCTGTTTCGAGTTGCTCTAAGGCAGCTTCTTTCATGCCCTTATTATGGAGTGCCCAGATTGGATATTCTTCTTTTCCTGCAGCAGGCGTGAGCCACACCTTAATGTCGGCAGGGTTACTCTTAAAGTGCTCGACGAGATGTTCAACAGAGCGAAGAGCGCCTTGTTGTTCGAGGCTATGTCGGCCCAGGTGGCTCATCATTAAGACTTCATTTGAGGGGTCGAACAATACAGCCCCAATGCAATCGGCCACAGGGAGCATTAAGGGGAGGTTCTTTTTGTCCGTAACAATTGCATCGGCGACGATGAGACTCGCGCCTTTTATTCCGTCACCAGCATTCGTTTCATCGACGTATTCGTATGTACAGAAATTCGAGTTTGTATTGGCCGCGCGGCGAGTGAGGTCTGTATTGAGGCGCAGCGTATCTTCAAAAGATATTCCGTGTGATTCAAGGAACCTTTGACGATTTGAAATGACTGACTTGTCGTTATCATCATGACGATTCAGCATACTCCCATCAGCAACCGTCGATAGTGCAACGTTTAATTCAGCCATGTGTTATGCGGCATCTTTTTTAAGACGCGTCTTTTCGCGAATAATACCGGCTGCGTGACTAATGCTTTCAATGGCTCCAACCTTACGGAGTTGAGCGCGGAGCTTGGCACGAGCATGGGTGGTCGTGACGAGGTCTTGCCAGGTCGCTTTTGGCAGCGAGGTTTTTCGTGTAATAACTTCGACGACATCACCGTTTTGAAGCGGCTTATCGAAGGGGTGAATTGAACCATTCACACGGAAGCCATAGCTGTGTTTGCCGATGTCACTGTGTACGAGGTAGGCAAAGTCGAGTGGGTAGGCACCTTCTGGCAGGTTATAGATATCGCCACGTGGTGAGTAGACGAAAATGCGGTCACCAAACAGGTCGATTGAAAGTTGTGACTCGGGGATTTCTTCACCGCTACGAAGTTTGGTGGCAATTTCTTGAAGCTGAGTGATCCACTGCATATGAGAAGGCAGGACTGCGCCTTTTTTGCCGCCACGCATGTAATCTTTTGAGCTCTTTTGCTCGTGGTAGTGGAAGCTCGCTGCAAGTCCACGCTCAGCGAATTCGTGCATCTCGTAGGTACGAATTTGGAATTCAACGATTTGTTTCGCCGGCGTGAGAACGGTGGTGTGAAGACTTTGGTAGCCGTTTGGTTTTGGTACCGCAATGTAGTCTTTAATGCGGGCAATCATTGGTTGGTAAAGTGCGTGTAGGATACCAAGTACGCGGTAACAATCTTCTTTTGTTTCAACAATAATACGAAGCGCCATCAGGTCGTAAATGTCATCGATGTTGTTTTCGACTTTAAGCAGTTTTTTGTGAAGGCTGTAAATACTTTTTACGCGACCGTTAATTTCGTGTGGAACGTTTTGTGCTTTCAGGGCGCGGTCAACTTCTTCGCGCACAATACCCAGCTTACGCGTACTTTTGCCAAGGCGCTTTTTCATAAGGATTTGCAGCTTTTTGAATTCTTCAGGGTCAAGAAAACTGAAGGCGAGCTCTTCTATTTGCATGCGCACCCGACCCATACCCAGACGATCGGCCATTGGCCCAAACACCTCAAGGCTTTCACGAGCGATTTTGATTTGTTTCTCACGAGGCATGTGCTGGAGGGTTTGGAGGTTGTGAAGACGGTCGGCGAGCTTAATAATAATCACACGTACATCTTGCCCAATGGCAATAAGAAGCTTTGAGAGGTTATCTTTGGTTTGTGGAAGATATTCGGTAAGGTCCTGCATGCCGGCACGTGCCTGCGAGACTTTGGTTACGCCATCTACTAAGAAGGCGACGTCTTTGCCGAACTGCGATTCTAATTCCTCTAAAGATATACTGGTATCTTCGACGGTGTCATGAAGAATGCCGGCGATGACACTGTCGACATCCATGCCCCACTCAATCAGAATTGAGGCAACATTAAGAGGGTGAATAATGTAGGGTTCGCCGCTTTTACGTTTTTGGCCTTTGTGGGCTTTTGTGGCAACATCAATGGCGTGACCAAGCTCAAGGAGCTGATCCTCGTCATAAAAGGGCTGTGCGTACGATAAAATATCCGCCTTTTTCATGTGTTTAGTATACAGTTTGTTGACATGATTTTCGAGGGCGAGTAGAGTAGCTTTTAAGCGGATAAAGTCACCAGCAACTCTGCAGTATAGAGTTGAACGATTGACGATTCACATCGCGCTCGTTCTCTGAGTAGAGAGCGGTCCCCTTGAACGACCGCAGCGCCTAAGGGCGCTCGCAACAACGAGGGTTTCAGACTGCACCAGACTGAGATAACGGGCGCGACACCGCGCGCAATGCCCCCTCGGGGTCGAACTGTGAACACTTTTCGGCTCCGAGGGCACCACCCAACCCTGGAGGTATTGCCTATGGGCGTCTGAGAAATCGGCTCGTCACACGGGGGGTCGGCGCTCACTGTAGCGTCGACCCCCATTAATTTTTTGACTTGATATTCAAAATGCTTATACTTAAATTAGTCATGCATAACTACTAAGAAATGGGGGCATATGGCAAAAACTAAAATTGGTATTAACGGATTTGGCCGTATTGGGCGAAATGCATTCAAGCTGGCGTTTGATCGTAGTGATCTTGAAGTAGTCGCCGTCAACGACCTTACCGATACAAAAACACTGGCGTACCTTTTGAAGCACGACAGCAACTACGGTACCTACAAGTACGACGTGTCTTACGACGACGCAGGAATCATCGTGAACGGTCAGCACATTAAGGTGACCGCCGAAAAAGACCCAGCGGCGCTTCCATGGGGAACCCTTGGTGTTGAGCTCGTGATCGAATCAACCGGTCGCTTCACCGACAAGGAATCTGCTGAGCTTCACATTGCAGCCGGCGCTAAGCGCGTCGTCATTAGTGGTCCAACAAAGAGCGATGGTGTCGACACGATTGTTCTTGGTGCAAACGAAGACAAGGTAGAGGGCGCTAGCCACGTTATTAGTAACGCAAGCTGTACCACGAACTCACTTGGTGCGGTTATGGCAGTTCTTGATGCTGAGTTCGGTGTAGAGAAGTCACTTCTTACGACCGTACACAGCTACACTGCAAGCCAGGCGATTCAGGACGCTCCTGCAAAGGACCTTCGTGAAGGTCGTAACGCTGCTGAAAACATTGTTCCTACCACGACCGGTGCGGCGATTGCTGTTACCAAGACCTTGCCTCAACTTGAAGGTAAGTTCGACGGACTCAGTATCCGCGTTCCAACTCCAGTAGTTTCAATCAGCGACGTAACCGTGCTTCTTGAGCGTGATGTTACTGTTGAAGAAATCAACGCTGCATTCAAGAAGGCTGCTGCCGAGCCTTACTACCAAGGTATTCTTGGCGTCAGTGAAGAGCCACTTGTAAGCCGCGACTACATCGGAAACAGCCACTCAGGTGTTGTTGACCTGCTTCTTACGAAGGTGGTTGGCGGTAACCTTGCAAAGGTTATGGTTTGGTACGACAACGAATGGGGCTACTCAAACCGTTTGGTTGAACTTGTTGCTGATATTGCGAAGACAATCAAGTAATTCTGAAGCGAAAATGATAAAAGGTCGAAAGCATGGCGCTCTCGGCCTTTTTTCTTACGGCCATATAGCTTATACTTAAATTTATGAAAATTTACTTGGGTGCGGATCATCAAGGATTTCACTTGAAAGAGGAGATTTTTGCGTATCTTGCAAAGCATGGGTATGAAGTGGAGGACGTCGGCGACGCCGTACTCGACCCGTCTGATGATTTTCCGGTATTTGCACAACGAGTCGCCTTGAAGGTGCTAGGAAGTACCGAGAAAGACCCGCGCGGTATTCTTGTATGTGGGGGTGGTCAGGGCGTCGCAATGGCAGCCAACCGATTCCGTGGCATTCGTGCGAGTGTTATTTGGGATGCTTTTGAAGCAAAGATGACACGCTACGATAATGACAGCAACGTCCTTTGTTTACCTGCGCGTATTGTGGGTGAAGAAGAGTCGGCGTGGCAGGGTATTCTTGAAACCTGGCTCAATACCGAGTTCGCTAACGCAGTGCGTTTTAAGCGTCGTAACGCAGAATTGGATGAGCTTGGGTAATGAGTATTATTGTTCCTACTGTGATGGCCGAGACAATCGATCAGCTCCGCGAGTCTACCGCTAAAATCCAACCTTTTGCTCGTCGTGTGCACATTGATATTAGTGATGGCGAGTTTGCACCAACGTTCCTTCTTAGTGAAAGCCAGCTATTCTGGCCAGAAGGCTGGGAGGTCGATATTCACGCAATGGTGGCGCGTCCCTCTGAACATATCGCGCAGCTCATCAAGCTGAAGCCAAGTATGGTGATTCTTCACGCTGAGGCGCAGGAAGATGTTGTACCGCACCTTGCGGCACTGAAGCAGGCGGGCATTAAGGCCGGCGTCGCGCTCCTTAAGACAACGGTACCTTCATCTGTTCAAGCGGCCATTCAAGCATCTGACCACGTGATGATTTTCTCGGGTGACCTTGGAAAGTTTGGCGGCACGGCAAGTATGATGCAGCTTGAAAAGATTCGTCTCATCAAGAAGATCAAAGCCGACGTTGAGATTGGTTGGGATGGTGGTGTGAAAATGGAGAATGCCTACACACTCACGCAGGGTGGAGTAGAAGTACTGAATGTTGGTGGAGAAATCGCCAACGCAACCAGTCCGGCGGATACATACAACGAACTAGTTAAAGAAATTAATAAGCACGGAGTAATTTAGGGTGGGTCAGTTAACAATTGCACAACTTGAACAGAAGGCGAACGACATTCGTCGCGATATCATTACAATGCTCGAAGCGGCCGGAAGCGGCCATAGCGCCGGTCCGTTAGGGCTCGCTGATATTTTTGCGGCGCTGTATTTCGACATTATGAATTTCAAGGCAAATGAGCCTGAGTGGAAAGAGCGCGATGTATTCTTCTTAAGTAACGGCCACTGTGTACCTGTGCAGTATGCAGCTATGGCTGAGGCTGGTTTCTTTGATAAAACCGAACTCACCACCCTTCGCAAGTTCGGTAGCCGCCTTCAAGGTCACCCGGAGCGTGAAAAGCTTCCGGGCCTCGAAAACACAAGTGGCCCTCTTGGGAGTGGCCTCTCACAAGCTGCCGGCTATGCCTATAGCCTTCGCTATCTCGATGAAAACCCACACCGCTTCGTGTATACCGTCATGGGTGATGGTGAGCTGAACGAAGGTAACATCTGGGAGGCTGCCATGTTTGCCGGTAAGTACAAGTTGTCTCAGCTCATTGCTTTCGTTGATCGCAACAATATTCAAATTGACGGGACAACTGAAGACGTCATGCCACTCGAAGACCTAAAGGGTAAGTGGGAGTCATTTGGCTGGCACGTTCTGGAAATCGATGGCCACAATATTGAAAGTATCATTAATGCAGCGAGTGAGGCGCGCGCCATTACAAACCGTCCAACGGTAGTCATTGCGCACACGATTCCAGGTAAGGGTGTGGACTTTATGGAATATAACTACAAGTGGCACGGTATTCCACCAAACGCTGAGCAGGCCAAAGAGGCGCTTGAAGATCTACGAACACTTGGTGGCAAAATTACGCATGAGGGGGCTGGTGTATGACATATCCATTAAATCCATTGGTATATAACAAAGAGGTTGAACTCGAACCGATCCGTGCTGGATTCGGCCGTGGCCTTAAAATTGCCGGTGAAAATAACGAAAATGTTGTTGCGCTCTGTGCTGACCTTACCGAAAGTACCCAAATGCATCTATTCCGGGAGGCGTTTCCAAAGCGGTTTGTTGAAATTGGTATTGCAGAACAGAATCTTGTCACTGTAGCAAGCGGTCTTGCTCGTGCGGGCAAGATTCCATTTACCAGTAGCTATGCTGCCTTTAGCCCTGGGCGAAACTGGGAGCAAATTCGCACCACTGCCACTTTGAATAACCAGCCAGTAAAGGTTGTTGGCTCACACGCCGGTGTCAGCGTTGGTCCTGACGGAGCAACCCACCAAATGCTCGAAGACATTGCAATTATGCGCGTCCTGCCTAATATGGTCGTTGTTGCACCTGGTGACAGCATTGAAGCCGAAAAGGCGACACTTGCGATTGCCGAAAATGGCAAGCCCTCATACCTTCGTCTTGCTCGTGAAAAAACTCCTATTTTCAGTACGAAAGAATCACCATTTGAAATTGGAAAAGCCTACGTACTGAAAGAAGGTGAAGACGTTTCACTGTTCGGTACTGGTACGATGACCTACCAACTCCTTCTCGCTGCCCAATACCTTGAAAAACAAGGCATTAACGCCGAAGTTGTGCACGTTCCAACTATCAAGCCGCTTGATGAAAAAACACTTCTAGCCAGCGCTCGAAAGACTGGCCGCGTTGTAACAGCAGAAGAAGCACAGGCTGCGGGTGGATTTGGAAGTGCGGTGACTGAATTCTTGAGCTCAACGCTGCCTATGCCTGTAAAGCGCATCGGTATTAATGATCGCTTTGGTGAGTCGGGTGCTCCGAATGAACTGATGGAATACTTTGAGCTAACTGGCGATAAAGTCGCCGAAGCTGTTGAAAAATTTGTTGAAGAAATGCCTCGCTACCACCAAGCATAAGTGGTATACTGGTCCCAAGAGTAATCATTATCTTTAGGGGGCATTATTCAATGGGGCTAACAATAGCAGAAATTCGCGACAATACACTGCGCGCTCGTCATCTTATGCAACGAAGTCGTCAGCAGGGCTTTGCGGTTGGTGCGTTTAATATCGACAACCAAGAAACGCTTATTGCGATTGCACGTGCAGCGCAAAAAACCAACGCACCGGTGCTGGTTGAAGTGAGTCAGGGTGAAGTGGAGGCTATGGGCCTCGAGAACGTCCGTGACATGGTCGACAACTACAAAAAAGAATACGGCATCGAGATGTACCTTAACCTCGACCACAGCCCTACCGTCGAAGCATGTAAGCAGGCGATCGATGCTGGGTATGAATTTATTCACATCGACATTTCACAGGCGAATCACGATGCTTCAGAAGAAGAGATCATTGCAAAGACCCGCGAAGTGGTTGAATATGCAAAGTTCACCGGCGCTCTCGTTGAAAGTGAACCACACTACTTTGGTGGAAGCAGTAACGTGCACACCGAAGAAATTAACTACGAAGAAATCAAGAAAACCTTCTCAACCCCAGAAGGCGCAAAGTCATTTGTTGAAGCAACGGGCATTGATACATTTGCTGCTGCAATCGGAAATCTCCACGGTAAGTACCCTGTACCAAAAGAACTCGACCTTGAACTCCTCGGCCGAATTCGTGAAGCAATTCCGTGCCAAATTAGCCTCCACGGTGGCTCGGGAACTCCGCTTCACTTCTTCGAAGATGCGGCTCGAATTGGCGTGAGCAAGATTAACATCAACAGCGACATGCGCTACGCATTCCGCACTGTCATGGAGCAAGAGCTTAAAGCACATCCAGACGAATTTGCCGTTGTGAAGCTCATGGACCGTGTAAAAGACGCTGTGCAAGCAGTGGTTGAAGAAAAGATCCAAGCCTTTGGATGCGCCGGGAAGGCAGTCGTCTGAACTATGGGGCAAGTGCCAACAATCGTTACTATTGGTAAGGCGACACAGGATGTGTTCCTTAAGAGCGCTGATGCGTTCACCGAATTTGAACATAAGGGCGTAAAGTATGAGCAACTTCCTGTTGGGCAGAAGCTCGATCTCGATGAAGTTGTATTTTCAACTGGGGGCAACGTTACCAACGCGGCAGTTACTTTCGCGCGCCAAGGTATTCACAGTAAGTACGCCTGGTGTATCGGTGATGATGCGCCGAGTGAGACAATACTTCAAAGCCTCGACCGTGAAGGTGTTGATACGAGTCACGTGCACCAGAGCGAACACTTTAAAGCCAGCTATTCAGTTATTTTGATGCTGGAGGGTGGAGAGCGTACAATCCTTAACTACAAGGGAACGATGCCAACTGCTAAGAGCCCAGAACTCGACCTTTCAATTATCGACGAGGGGCAGTGGATTTACATCTCGTCACTTGGTGATATGGAATTACTTGAGCGCATTATTACGCGCGCTGCCCAGCACAATGTAAAGGTGATGCTCAACCCAGCTGGGGTTGAGCTCAAAGAAACCGATAAGCTCAAGGGTCTCCTCGAAGATGTTCACGTGCTTGCGGTAAATAAGGAAGAAGCTCAGATGATCGTACACGGTGAAACATCCGAAGAGCTTGTGCGCCACCTCACACACTTTGTACCTGTTGCTATTGTGAGTGATGGTCCAAATGGCGTTGTCGCAACTGATAGCAAGACGATTGTTTCAGCTGGTATGTATGAAGACGTTCCAGTGATTGACCGTACTGGTGCTGGTGACGCGTTTGGTTCAGGTTTCCTCAGTGCCTATGCACAAGAAAAATCACTGAAAGACTCGATTATTTTTGCAAGTGCAAACTCTACCTCAGTGGTGCAGTTTATTGGTGCGAAAGAAGGAATTTTACATAAAGGTGTTGAGCTACACGATATGCCGCTGACGGAAAAGGAGTATTAAATGGCAAAATTTTTAAGTGACCTACTCGATGCAGAAGAGCCAATCTTCACACAGGCATTGCACCAACTCGAAGAAGTGAGCGGTCGTACAGGCGCTGATGTCAAACTTATTGGCGATATTACCGCAATGGCGCACGAAAACCTTCGCACCCTCGGGCTTAACCCGGCTGCTGCTACTGGTGAAGAGGTGTATCACGCCTTGCTTGGCCGCGTCGAAACCGACATTAAGCGACTTGTGCGTATTATTGGCGCCGATGAAGCGCGTTCAGAAGAGGTAAAATACCTCGTGCCATTTATGGTTGAAGCTGCCAATAAGGTGAAGTTCAACCGTAAAGTTTTCGTATTGAAGCGTGAACGTGCGAAAGACCTTCTTCGTCAAATGCCACCAAAGCAACTCATGAAAAAACTTGGCTATGATGACATCGAAAAGATGTTTGAAGGCGAGGACTTCGACGAAATTTACACCGCCCTTCGTTTCTCTGAAGGTCCTGAATGGCTTGTTCAGTACAACGAACTCTTTAAACAAATTACTCCAGCTGACTACGAAGAACGTGACCTGCGTATCGTACAAATGGATCACGACAAGTATGTTGACCTTGCAGCGCACTTCGTGCAGAAGAAACTTCACAACGTTACCCACACCAAAGAAATGGGCATTATTGTGGTTGTTCCGATGCACGTACGTAAGATGCGTGGCCTCGCACTTAAGACATTACCATTACTCTTCCATTACATGAATGAAGTCAAGCTCTACTCGACCTTCTTCAAGCTCAAAAGCAAGCAGCCACACTTTGGTAAGACCGTGGTGGAGACCCTTATAGCCGACCCAGGTACGGGCAGCCAAATGGTTGGCAAGCGCGTGCACTGGCGTGTGATTCAACGCTACCTTGGTAAGCACAAGGAAGACTCAATTGACAGCGTCGCCTTTGAGCCACACGTACAACCCGAAGACCTTCACTGGCGCCGCGCTGAAGATTTGCTCTTCCAACTCGACCCAGAACTCGAGTTCTGGAAAGATCGCGACTACGTGGGGCTTAACTATGACGGCTTCCCGGTTGCTTTTAACCTCTTTGACGTCAGCTTCGCCTATTCAAATAAAGAATCATATGGTGGGCGCTACGCGTATCACTTCCGTGAGAGTCTTTGGAACGAGATCTTTGTACGCTACATGGGCTTCAAGAACTTGGCAGATCAAGTGCTTTCTCAGCTCGATAACGACATGATTGCTCCGGAAAAGCTTCCTGTTGTGAAGCCAAAAACGAAGAAGTCTTCGGCAATCCGTAAAGACCGCACCAAGAAGAACCTCATTATTCGTGAACGTCTCATTGCGGCGGCAGAGGATCGCCTTGACACAGTGGTTGATGAATTCGAAAGTGTGTTCTCAATTCTTGCTCGTCACGAAAAGACAGTCACCGTATTTGGGTCTGCGCGTAAGCCTCAAGATGATAACGTAACCATGGGTGCCTACGACCTTTCTCGTCGTCTTGCTCAGGATGGTTTTGCGGTTATTACTGGTGGTGGAAATGGCGTTATGGAAGCGGCTAACCGCGGTGCGTATGAAGCCGGCGGTGCGTCTATTGGACTCAACATCCTGCTTCCTAATGAACAGGCTTTGAATGAATACACGACTGAAAATTTCCAATTCAAGCACTTCTTTGGTCGCAAAGTGGCAATGACCCTCGACTCGAGCGCCTTCATCTACTTCCCAGGTGGCTTTGGTACCTTCGACGAACTCTTTGAAATCCTTGCGCTGGTTCAAACAGGTAAGATTGAAAAACAGCCGATTATCTTGGTAGGAAGCGATTTCTGGCGTCCGTTTGATGCGGCGATTCGTGAAATCATGCTCGACCAATATCAAACGATTGGCTATGAGGATACCGAGCTTTACCGCATCTACGACAATTACGACGAAATCCTAGAGTACATCAACGAATCATACCGAAAAGACAATCGTTAAAAGTCATCTTTACTTAAAAGCCTGAACTGGCTATGCTTAGTAGTAATTAACTGCGAGGGAATATGGCACACAAGAAGAGGAAGCGCACGCTCGTTACCACTCTATCGATACTAGCCGTCTTATTGGTTGCCGTCGGTACTGTAGCCCTTATACGAACCCTCTCGCCAGGCAAAGAGGACCCGTATGTTCAACAGGAGCAGGTGAGTCAGGAAAATGATGCCAATCAGGGGGTTGAAACGCCGGACAATGGTCAAAACCAAACCAATCAGCAGCAAAGTAGTGAAAGCACCTCGGGTGAGCCTGCGCTTGATCTCGCAAGAGTAGCAACTGTCGATATTGTACCGATGGACATCACCGTGTCATACGTCAAGGGAATCGGCGGCTTTGAATATGAAGTGCTCCGAGCAAACAACGGTACGCGGTATGTAGAGTTCCGAAGTCCACAGCTTATCGGTACGAAGTGCACAAATGACGCTGGTACCTTTGCTTCAATCCTTGCAAGTCCGACAGAGGGCGAGCGGGGGACGCTGACGAAAACCACAACCGTAGATGGTACAACGTACGGACTTTCACTTGCTGATGCAACCTGCACGAGCGATACTGCTAAACTTCAGTCGTATCAAAAGTCATTCAGTGATGCGTTTAGTTTGCTGAAGAACATCGACTAATACTCCTGAAGCTCCCTTGAGTTATAATAGAAAAGATGAACCAGCGTTTTGTTCTATCTTCGAAGTATGAGCCAACCGGTGACCAGCCGACGGCTATTGCTCAATTGGTTGAAGGGCTCGACAAGGGTGAGCGTGAGCAGACCCTCCTTGGTGTGACCGGTTCGGGTAAGACGTTCACGATGGCGAACATTATTGCCCAGCGCCAAGCGCCGACACTTGTGCTTGCGCACAACAAAACACTCGCCGCTCAACTTTACAGTGAGTTTAAGTCGTTCTTCCCTGAAAATGAGGTTCACTACTTTGTAAGTTACTTCGATTACTACCAGCCAGAAGCCTACATTGCGAGTAGCGACACCTACATTGAAAAAGACAGCAAGATCAACGATGAGATCGACCGTTTGCGTCACGCTGCAACCACTGCGCTTCTTACACGTCGCGATACGATTATCGTTGCCAGCGTAAGCTGTATTTACGGTATTGGTTCGCCAGATGATTATGCCGAGATGTCGATTACCGTGAAGCGCGGCGAACGCCGCCAGCAAGATAAATTTATTCGACTCCTTACGGATATTCAGTACCAACGCAATGATATCGATTTTCACCGCGGAACCTTTCGTGTAAAGGGTGATATTGTCGATGTTTTCCCTGCTGGTAGCGATGTTGCGTACCGTATTGAGTTCTTTGGTGATGAAGTCGAGCGCATTACTCGCATTGACCCACTTACGGGTGAGATTTTAGGCGAGCCTGCGCAAGTTGATATTTTTCCAAGTAGCCACTACGTAACGCCGAAGCAAAAACTGGCGCATGCTATTGAAAACATTAAGCGTGAATTTGAAGACCGCATGGACTTCTTTGAAAAGCACGATAAATTGCTTGAAGCCCAGCGCCTTGGTCAGCGCACAAAGTATGATATTGAAATGCTTGAAGAAACGGGCTTTGTGAAGGGAATCGAGAATTATAGCCGATACCTCACTAATCGTGAGCCTGGCGAACAGCCAGCAACGCTGCTCGATTATTTCCCCGATGACTTCTTGCTGTTCGTTGATGAAAGCCACATGACCTTACCGCAGGTTCGCGGTATGTATAATGGCGACCGCGCACGCAAGGAAGTGCTGGTTGAGCATGGCTTCCGCTTGCCAAGTGCACTCGACAACCGTCCGTTGACCTTTGACGAATTTAACCGTCACTTGCACCAGGCGGTGTATGTATCAGCAACCCCAGCCGAATATGAACTGTCGCATAGTCCAGAGCCTGTCCAGCAGATTATTCGCCCAACAGGGCTTATTGACCCAGAAATTATTATTCGCCCAACAGAAGGCCAAATCGATGACCTAATAGCCGAAATTCGTGAACGCGTCGAAAAGGGCCAGCGCGTGCTCGTGACAACGCTCACTAAGCGTATGGCCGAAGACCTTTCAACGTATCTTCTTGAGCTCGACATTAAGACTGCGTATATTCACAGTGAAGTCGATACATTAGAACGAAGCGATATTTTGCGTGACCTTCGTACGGGCGTCTACGATGTACTAGTTGGCATCAACCTGCTTCGCGAAGGTCTCGACCTGCCAGAAGTAAGCCTCGTTGCTATTATTGATGCCGATAAGGAAGGGTTCCTGCGTAGTGCGAGTGCGCTGATTCAGATTATCGGTCGTGCCGCTCGTCACCTTGAAGGGAAGGTGCTTATGTATGCCGATAACGTTACAAAATCAATGCAGCAAGCTATTGATGAAACGAATCGTCGTCGCGGTATTCAAGAAGCGTATAACACTGAACATGGTATTACGCCGACCAGTGTCGCAAAGGAAATCGACGAAGGACTTCGTGCAATCATCCCAAAGAAGGATGACGAAAAACCGAAGCTTGACCTGAAAAAGATTCCAAAAGACGAGTATAAGAGCCTCGTGAAAGACCTTTCAGCGCAAATGGATTTGGCCAGTGCGAATCTTGAGTTTGAAAAGGCAGCAGAACTTCGCGATTTGATTGCTGAGATTCAATCAAAACTTTAACAGCTTGCTGCTGGATATGGATGAAACCGGGTGGTTGACTCCGAAGGGTTAGTTGAGTTCGTTATTTTTACCGTTGCAACGCCCGCCTGCATCGTAGGTTGGCGTACAGAAAACGCCGCGGTCGCAGATGCACCAGGAAGAACGGATGCATTTGTACTATTTCCATAAGGAGTTGCATATTCAAGCGAAACGGCAGCGCTCATATAGTTTGTCTGGCGTACGGTGAGGGAAACCTCTCCTGTAATGCAACGGATTGTAACTGTACTCGAGGGCGTAGGGCAAGTGCCTGGAAGCGTCTCACTCACCCCTCCTGTTGTATTGATATAGTATTGTTTTGTCGGCGTAGTAATCGTAGTAATTTCAAGACATTGACCGTAAGAATCTCCGTATCGATAGGAGACAGTGCTGCTACTTAGTGAAACAGAGCGAAATTGCTCGACGATGTCCGTGTTCATAGCACCGCTTTTACTTTTTCAATTTCAAGCTTCTTGTTTTGAGAGCTAAGGTCAGTTTTAAACCCAGTTTCCTGCGCTCGGGTTGAAATGCCATTAAAGCTGACGATGGTAATCGTTGCAAGGACAGCAATGACGACTACAACAATAAGCGGCTCGACAATGGTAAAGCCAGATTTTGTGCGATAACTCATTCCTTCATGTTTATCATAAGCGCAATAGATGCAGGGTGTGAAAATGTGTCATTGGCCTTTCGTGACCGCTGTTATACAATAAGGTATATGACAGATATTTCGACTGATGATGTGCACCGCCTCGCACAGCTAAGTAGTTTGCAACTTGATGATCAAGAAGCAGAGGCGCTTCGCATTGATCTGAGCAATATCCTCGGTTACATTGACCAGTTGGCCGAACTCAATACCGATGGCGTGGAGCCAACCTATCAGGTGACCGACCTTCAGAACGTATGGCGCGACGACGTCGTTGATAATTATGGACTTGGCCGTGATGAGCTCATTGCGATGGCACCATCAGCTGAACAGCAACAAATAAAAGTACCGAAAGTTTTGTAATATGGTGAAAATTTCTGATTATCTTGGTGTGAGTGCACGTGAAAATGTCGAACGAGCTCTTACGAAGGCTCGCGAAAACGAAGCTTTTAACGCCATCCTATCTCTGAGTGAGGACCGCGCCCTCGAGCGCGCCGGCAAAGTTGATGCAGGTGAAATCACGGGTCGCTTAGCGGGCGTCCCGTTCATTGCCAAGGATAACTTTTTGACGCTTGGCGGCACGACAACCGCTGCAAGTAAGTTTCTCGAAGGTTTTGAGGCTCCTCTCCAGGCGACTGCTATCGAAAAGCTAGAGGCCGAGGGTGCGATTTGTATTGGTAAGGCTAACCTTGACGCTTTTGCGCACGGTGGAAGTACCGAAAACTCAGCATTTGGCCCAACGAAGAATGCCGTAGATCAAACCCGCGTTGCCGGGGGGAGTAGCGGTGGCTCAGCGGTAGCTGTGGCGCTCGATATTGTGCCATTTACACTCGGAACCGACACGGGTGGTTCAATTCGTCAGCCAGCCAGCTTTAACGGTGTTGTCGGGATAAAGCCAACCTACGGGACAGTCAGCCGGTATGGTGTTGTAGCGATGGCAAGTAGTACCGACACGATTGGTGTTTTGTCTGCAACCGCCGAAGATGCCGAGCTGGTTATGGATATCCTTAGTGGTCGTGACCGCAAGGACATGACGACACTTCCTGACTTCTTTAAACCAGAGGTAATTGAAGCACCGAAGCGTATTGGTGTGATTAAAGAGTTTATGACCGAAGACGTTGACGTGGAAGTGCGTCAAAGGGTAACTGAGTACATTGAGCAGCTGAAGGCGAAGGGTCACACTGTTGAAGAGGTGAGTCTTCCGATGGTGAAGTACGCGCTCGCTATTTATTACATTGTTGTTCCAGCAGAGATTAGCAGTAACCTTGGTCGATACGATGGTATTCGCTATGGAAATCGTGCCGAAGCACAAAGCCTCGGTGAAGTATACGGGCTTTCTCGTGACCATGGCTTTATGCCCGAAAACAAGCGCCGTATAATGATTGGAAGCTATGTGCTTTCGAGCGGCTTCTTTGATGCGTATTACCTCCAAGCGCAAAAAGCGCGCACACTTTTGATTAACGAGTTTAACAGTCTCTTTGAGTCGTTTGACCTTATTGTTGGACCAGTTGCACCGACCCCAGCGTTTGCGCTGGGCGAGAATGTAGCCGACCCAGTCAAAATGTACCTCGCTGACATCATGACGGTACCGGCGAGTCTTGCCGGCCTTCCAGCTGTTTCAGTACCAGCTGGCACAACTGACGCAGGACTGCCAGTTGGCGTTCAGCTTATTGGACCACGCCAATCGGACGCAGTGTTGCTTGCAATTGCGAAAGAGGTGGAAGCATGATGGATCAAACACTTTCAATTATCTTTTTCTTTTCAGCAATTCTTATTTTCGGCGGCCTTCTATTCGTCTTCATTTCTATTGCCAAGAATAGCCCGCGTACGCTCGACCAAGATAAATATCGTAGTCGTTGGATGGCAATTGAATCAAAGCTAAAACGCGACGACGAACACAGCTATACGGTATGTATTTTTGACGCGGACAAACTACTCGATCAATCACTGCGCGACCGTGGCCTTTCGGGCAAGACAATGGCAGAGCGCATGAAGCAGTGCCAGGGTAAATGGACGAACGGTAACGGTGTGTGGGCCGCCCACAAGCTCCGTAACCGCTTGGCACACGAAACGGATGCTCGTGTCGATTACGACCGTGCACGACAAGCACTTATCGCCTACAAACAAGGCTTAAAAGACATGGGAGCAATTTAATATGCCTTCACCTGAAGTTCTCGATCAATATGAAATGACTATCGGTATTGAATGCCACGTGCAGCTTGCTACCGCAACCAAGCTTTTTAGTGGTGCTGACAACGATGCCCGCGATAAAGATCCAAACATCGCAACGAGTCCAATTGACTTTGGCCTCCCGGGTATGCTCCCGGTACTTAACCGTGAGGCGGTCACGCTTGCTGTTAAGGCCGGCAAAGCACTCAACGCGGGTATTGCTGAAGTTAGTCGCTTCGACCGCAAGCACTATTTTTACCCTGACCTTCCTAAGGGCTACCAGATTAGCCAGATGTATCAGCCGATTATTCTTGATGGTTATATTGACGCACCCCTCGAAAATGGCGAAATGGTTCACGTGCGTATTCATCACGCCCACCTCGAAGAAGACGCTGGTAAACTGACCCATTACGGCACCCACAGCCTCGTGGACCTTAATCGTGCCGGTACACCACTAATTGAAATTGTTTCTGAACCGGATATTCACTCTGCTGCAGGTGCAAAAGCCTATGCGACCGAACTTCACCGACTCATGACGTATGCGGGTGTAACACTCGGAAACTTGTTCCACGGTAATATGCGTTTTGATGTGAATATCTCTGTAGCGAAAAAGGGCGCAGCCGAACTCGGTACTCGTGCTGAAGTGAAGAACCTGAACTCGTTTAAGAGCGTAGAGCGTGCGGCGCAGCATGAATTTGAGCGTCAAATCGAAATCCTCGAAAAGGGTGAAAAGGTTGTTCAGGAAACTCGCGGTTGGGACGATGCCACTGGACGCACAAGCTCACAGCGCAGCAAAGAAGACGCGCAGGATTACCGCTACATGCCTGACGCTGATATTCCACCAATTGTTCTTACGAAGGAAGAAATCGAAACGATTCAGGCGACTGTACCTGCATTGCCAAACATGTACCGTGACGCCTGGGCGAGTATGAACCTCGACCGCTCAGTCGTTGAGGCATTGATTGCGACACAAAGCTACGCAAAGCTCGTGTCTGAAATTCAACAGGCTGCTGGTGACGATGCCGCACGCCGTGTGGCGCACTGGTTTGCAAGCGCAGTGGGAAGTGGGAGTGAGGAAGAAGCTGCTATTGCGAGTAACTTCTCACCAGCCGGGTATATCGAACTTTCTGAAATGGTAGCTAAGAATGAGCTATCGAGCACTGCTGCGAAGGAAATATTCCAAGAGCTCCTCACAAGCGATGTACAACCACGCCAAATTGCTGAATCTAAAAATCTCCTTCAGGTAAGCGACGAGGGCGCGATTGGCGCTGTTGTTGACGAAGTCCTCGCCGACCCAGCAAGTGCAAAATCAATCGAAGATATTAAGGCCGGTCAGGATAAAGCTATTGGCTTCCTTGTTGGCCAGGTAATGAAGAAATCTCAAGGCAAGGCAAATCCTGCTATGGCGCAGGAGATGATTCGCAAACGCTTAGGATAGAGTACAAAACAGCGACTTGACAACTAACTTGTCAATAAAGCAAAATGAAGCGTATACTACAATTAAACACAAAAAGTAATCAATAAAAGGAGCATACATGGACCAAGCCGCAGAAATATTGGTGATTATCGTTGCAAGTGTTCTTTCTGTTTTTCTCGTGGTTGCAATCATTCTGGGGATTTACCTCATAAAGCTAACCTCTGAAATTCGTCGTCTCGCGAAATCAGCGCAAAGCACCGTATCACACATTGATAATGCAGTTGTTGGCGTCAGTCGCCTTACATCACCACTGTTCATCGCTGAAATGGTGAACCGTTACATAAAGAAATTTACATCTAAATCTAAAAAAGGGAGTAACTAATATGTCAAAGGGTAAAGCAGCTGCAGGGGTAGTATTCGGTGCTATTGCTGGTTTTGTAACCGGAATTCTTATCGCTCCAAAGAGCGGCAAAGAAACACGACAAGACATCAAGGACGTTGCTACGAAAACGAAAGATACTGCAGCTGAAAAAGCGGGCGAAGTAAAAGACTTGGCCGAGAAGAAGGCGCGACAAGTAAAGGGTAAGGCCGAGGAGTTTATTGGCGAAGCTGCCGACAAGGCAAATGAGCTCAAGGGTCGTACCGAACAGGCCGTTGCTGGCGCTAAAAAGGGCTTTTCTAAGAAGCCAACCACTAAAAAGAAGTAGCCTTTTACAATGGTGGTTAAAAAGATTAAGCACAAAGTAGACCGCGAAAGCGAACTTGGTGCACGCCGGGCCGTATTGGAAGATCTATTTTACGATTTTCACAAATCTCGAGCTCAAATTTACGGTGTAAACTTTTTCCGAGGTGTATTCTTCGGCCTTGGCACGGTGATTGGTGCAACGATTGTCGTTGCGGTTGTCCTCTGGTTTTTGTCGCTTTTTGCTGACATTCCAGGTGCAGTCGGTGACTTTGTCCAATACATCGTTGACACGGTTCAAACTTCTCAGTAACTAAATAGTTAAATATGCATTAAAAACTACAGACTTAGTCTGTAGTTTTCGCTATACTAGTACTAGCGATGGGGGTTGAAGTATCATCTACACCAACACAGGGGGCCACTTTAAAAACGTCCCAGTACGTCCACTTACATAACCATACACACCACAGTCTTCTTGACGGTCTGAGCAAAATTCCAAAGCTCATCGAAACCGTAAAAGAAATGGGTATGGAAGCGGTGGCGATTACTGATCATGGCACAATGTCAGGAGTCCTCGATTTCTATAAAGCTGCCAATGCTGAGGGCATTAAGCCAATTTTGGGTATGGAAGCGTATGTGGCTGCGCGAAGTCGCCATGACCGCGACCCGCAAAAAGACAAGGCTCGCTATCACCTTATTATCCTGGCAATGAACAATACGGGCTATCAAAACCTCATGAAGCTCAGTACTACTGCCAACCTTGAAGGCATGTATTATAAGCCGCGTATCGACCGTGAACTGCTTGAAAAGTATAACGAAGGACTGATTATTCTTTCTGGGTGTGCCAGTAGCGAGCTGGGTGAGAACCTTCGCGTCGATAACTACGAAGAGGCAAAGAATATCGCTTCTTGGTATAAGAGTGTCTTCGGTGATCGGTACTACCTTGAGCTGCAAGACCACGGGCACCTCGAGTCGAAGACCGCTTGGGATGTACAAGTAAAAATTAACGGCCACCTTGAGCGTCTTTCTGAAGACCTCGACATCCCTATGGTTGTGACCAGTGATGGACATTACCTTTCACACGAAGATCAGGATACCCACGAAATTTTGCTTTGTGTTGGTACGGGTGCATACTTGAGCGATGAAAAGCGCATGTCTTTGAAGGACTTTGAACTGCACGTTACCGACCCGAATGAAATCATTGAACGATGGTCGAAAACTCACCCCGAGGCCGTGGCGAATACTAAGGTGATTGCTGATCGCTGCAATGTGGATATTGAGCTAGGGAAAATTTTAATTCCAACATTCCCTACGCCAGAAGGACATGACGAAAAAAGTTACCTCGACCTGCTTACCTTTCAGGGTTTGGCGTGGCGCTATGGTGGTGTCTCGCAGGAAGAGTCAGAGAATTTATCGATTGAGGATGCAAAGAAATTGCTATCAGATGAGGTACTCGAACGCACTGCATATGAGCTCGATGTCATGGACCGTATGGGCTACAATGGATACTTCTTGATTGTTCAGGACTTTATTAACTGGGGAAAGAATCAGGGGATTATCTTTGGTCCTGGTCGAGGTAGTGCGGCTGGATCTATTGTATCGTATGCGATTCGTATTACTGAGCTCGACCCGCTCAAGTATGACCTCCTCTTTGAGCGTTTCTTGAACCCAGACCGTATTAGTATGCCCGACGTCGATATCGACATTCAGGATACTCGCCGCAATGAAGTTATTCAGTATTGTACCGATAAGTACGGCGCTGAAAAGGTAGCGAACATCGTCACATTTGGTACGATGGCTGCTCGTGCAGCGGTGCGTGACGTAGCGCGCGTTCTGCAGGTTCCATATGGCGAAAGTGACCGTATTGCGAAGCTGGTGCCGCAACCAGTACAGGGTCGACATATTCCACTTTCAGTGAGTGTAAAAGAAGATGCAGATTTCAAACACGAATATGAAACGAATCCGACAGCAAAACAGGTGATTGATTTTGCCATGCGTCTTGAGGGCACGATTCGCAGCCATGGGGTGCACGCGGCTGGTGTGGTGATTGCACCAGATGATATTGTGAAGTTTGTACCAATTGAAATGTCGCAAAAGGGTGTTCCGGCAACGCAGTTCCCGATGGGACAGGTAGAGGAGCTCGGCCTTTTGAAGATGGACTTCTTGGGTCTTTCAAACCTTAGCATTATTAATAATGCACTTCGTATTATTAAAAAAGTATATAAGACCGACATCGATCTTAACGCCATTCCTCTTGATGACGCAAAAACCTACGCACTTTTCCAGCGCGGTGACACAACCGGTGTCTTCCAGCTTGAATCCGCTGGAATGAAGCGCTATTTGCGCGAATTGAAGCCATCGGTCTTCGACGACATTATTGCAATGGTGGCATTGTATCGCCCGGGTCCGATGCAGTTTATCGATAGTTTTATTAAGCGTAAACATGGTGAAGAGCCAATTACGTATCTCGATAAAGGTCTCGAAAACTCATTGAAAAACACGTATGGAATTCTTGTCTATCAGGAACAATTCATGCAGATTTCCAAGGAATGGTGCGGGTTTACCGGTGGTCAGGCGGACACCCTCCGTAAGGCGGTAGGTAAGAAGAATATTGACCTCATGCGTAAGGTAAAAGTCGACTTTGTAGAAGGGGCTATGAAAGTAAGCGGCGCGAAGCAAAAAGATGCCGAGACCTTTTGGGATCAGCTGGAAGAGTTTGCGAACTACTGTTTTAACAAGTCACACGCCGCATGTTACGGACTTATTGCGTATTGGACGGCGTACCTTAAAGCGCACTACCCAGACGCCTTTATGGCAGCTCTTATGACAAGCGACGCCGATGACACCGAGCGCCTTGCAATCGAAATTGCCGAATGTAAGCACATGGGCATTAAGGTGCTTTCGCCAGATGTGAATGAGTCATATGTAGAGTTCGCGGTTGTGCCAGGTGAGAATGAAATTCGTTTTGGTATGGCAGCGGTAAAGGGTGTCGGTGTCGGTGTGGTTGAAGAAATTCTCCGCGCCCGTGAAGACGGCAAGTTTACGAGTGTCGAAGACTTTGCAAAACGTGTTTCAACGCAGAAGGTAAACAAAAAAGCCTGGGATTCACTTATTAAAACGGGTGCTTTCGATGAAATGGCCGACCGTTCAGACCTTCTCTTTAACCTTGAAACCATTCAAGGCTTTGCTTCGAAGCTGCAAAAAGAAGCACTCAGCGGTCAAACGGACCTGTTTGGTGGCATGGCAAATGTGGCGGCCATTCAGCCAACGGTATCTTTGACTCCAGCGCCGGTGAAGCATACCGACAAGGAGCGCCTCACGTGGGAGCGAGAACTCCTCGGACTCTATATCAGTGCCCACCCACTCGATAACTACGACGCCTACTTTAGTGAACAGACCGTACCCGTGACGGAGATGACTCAAGATATCGATGGGAAGTCGCTCACTATCGGAGGGCTTGTATCGGCGGTGCGCTCAATTGTGACGAAGAGCGGTACGAAGATGGCATTTGTGAAGCTTGAAGATAAGACGGGTGAGTCCGAAGTGATCGTGTTCCCGAACCTTTACGAGCAAGTGGGAGCGAAGTTGGTACAAGATGCTGTTATTCGTGCGACTGGCAAGGTTTCGGCACGTGACCGTGACGGCAACCTCACAAGTGACGTCAAACTTATCGCAGATGATATTCAAATTGTGGACGACGAAGAGCTTCGTACGTACGAATCGACCGGCCGTATTATGACGAAGCCAAAAGCGGGGAAGGTGGTGGCAACACGTAAGCCACGTACCCCGTATAAGGGTAATGGAAACGGTGGCGGAGGTTTCCCGAAGCCTGCCGCAAGCGGGCCTGGTGCAAGCAGTGCGCCTCGTGAGCCTTCTGGGCCTCCACCGGCCGCTGAGGTACTCAAGAAGCTATTTGTGCACGTAAAAGACCCAGATGATCAAACGGCGCTCATGCGTATTCGAAATGAGTGCTCACATTTCCCGGGGCTGAGCGATATGGTATTAGTGCTTGGTCCTGAAAAGCAGTCGGCAATTAAAATGCCGTTTCGCGTTGATGGAAGCGATGAGTTAATTGGCCGTCTCGTTAAGATTTTAGGTGAAGACGCGGTTGTGCTTAAGTAAAACTGAAGGTATACTCGAACGTAATGAACAGGTGGGTAAACAAACAAGGTTTTACGATTGTCGAGCTTCTTATCGTCGTAGTGGTTATCGCGATACTCGCTGCCATCACTATCGTTGCTTATAACGGTATTTCAAATCGCGCTAAAGACTCCGCTGTTCAATCTGCGGCTTCTCAGGCAAGTAAGAAGGTGCTTGCCTATGCCGCCGTCAATAGCGATGGATACCCAGCCGTGTTAGATGACGCAGGAATAACAAATGATACCGATACTACCTACGATTACCGTTTTATCACTACGGCCAACGTACGAGCTCACTGTATTTCAGCAACAAAACACCAGACAGCCTGGGCGGTAACAAATAAATCAAGTGGAACAGTTGCGGGTAGGTGTGCTGCAAACCTCGTACTCAACCCGAGTTTTGAACTGAATACAAGTGGCTGGGCGGCAGCGGGAACGGCGGGAACGACACTCACGCGAGTAACAACAGAGTTTAATTCGGGTACAGCTTCACTTCAGGCGGTATCAAACGGTGTTGCGGCTAATCAGGGTGTGTATACGACGGCTCGTGCGACTGTTCTACCCAATCTCACATATACTGCTTCAATTTGGGTAAAGGGTGAGTCCGGAAAAACAATGCGCCTAGAGCTCGGCGAAATGGACGCTACGAACACACTAATAGGTGCCCGTACTAACTCAGCCACTATTACCGCAAACGGCTCGTGGCAGCGACTCACCGCGACGCGCACCATGGGTGCGACCGCTGCTTCGGCAGACATTGTCCTTAGAAATAGCACGGCTGTAGCGCATACGTTTTATGTAGATGGAGCTATGATTGATGAAGGTTCATCGGCTTCGGTGTATAACGATGGAAACAATTCAGCCTGGACTTGGGCGGGAACCCAAAACGCCTCTGCTTCGATTGGTCCTACGCCGCTCCAGTAATTTATTTAGTCAGCGCAAAAAGGGCAATGCCCGTTGCCACGGAAACGTTGAACGATTCTTTTGTACCATACATAGGAATCTCAATGATATCCTCGACCCGTTGAAGGAGTTCTTCTGTGATACCATGTACTTCCTCGCCAAGGAGAAGCGCTACTTTTTCGGGCGCAGCATAGTCTCTAAGATTATGACTATTGTCTGTCTGTTCGAGCGCAACGATACGATACTCAGCTTCTCGCAGAGACTCAAAGTCTGGCTCGTCCTGATATTCAAAGGGGACAATTTCTTCGGCGCCCAGTGCAGTTTTGTGTATTTGTGCGGTGAGCTTCTCGGCAATATGCGGCAGTCGTGAGTCTGGAGTAGTCTTGGGGTACGGCGTGTATCCACTCAGAATAATTTTCTTCACGCCAAAGCCCTCGGCGGTACGGAAAATCGCCCCTACATTGTGGGTCGAGCGAATATTGTGAACAATAACGATGATTTCAGGCATATTCAGTAGTATATCACTGTAAAACGCTTACGTTTTTTGATACCATTAAAAGCAATGGATGAAGATCGAGTTCAGCAGCAGGCCCGGGAGGCCGATGAGCAGAGTACGCAGCGACGTGCTGCTATTCTAGGGCTCCCGTACTTGGACATGCGTCCTATCGAAGCGACCCTAACGCTTGCCGAAGATGTTCTTGACGTTGATACAATGCACAAAAACCGCATTGTGCCACTGATTGCGGGGGGCGATTCTTCGCCGTGGGAGTTTGGTATTACAACTCAAACACCACAATCATTACTAAAAGAGCTCGCCGATAAGTACGCCGCACAGGCACAAAACGTTTCATACTACCTCATTAGCCAGACTGCCTTTAGGGCAATGATGGATCGGTTTGACCCGCCAGTGCAAGTTACTTACCAGGATATTAAAATTGCTAACGCTGGTGATAGCGAGACAATCGACCAGGTGAGCCAGACGCTCAATAGCGTGGGAAGCGATGAAGTATTCGATTTCATCATTAAGCAGGCAGACAAGCTTGGGGCGAGCGACATTCATATCGAAAACCAGCGTGATGGCATCCGTATCAGGATGCGTGTTGACGGCGCTCTTCACCCTGTTGCAACGCTCGACCAAGACCGATACCGTGTTATTTTAGGCGCGCTTGCTTCACGGGCAAACCTTTCAACAGCTTCAAACGAACCGCAATCAGGGCATATGCAGCAGGAAATTGGTGAAGGCGAGGCACGGCACATTTTGAACATGCGTATCGAGATGGTGCCGACTATGTACGGCCAAGATGCGGTAATTCGTTTATTTAATTACGATGAATCGATGCTCAGTATTGATAGGCTGAATATCGCTCCTTCTGAACGGCGCGAGATTGATGATATTATTAGCCATCCGCGCGGCATGGTGTTGATGGTTGGTCCAACAGGATCGGGCAAGTCAACAACATTGTACAGTATGATTAACGCGCTTAATACGCTCGACCGAAAAATTATCACCCTTGAAGACCCAATCGAATTTAGCGTGCCTGGTATTTCACAGGTTCCGGTTGATACGACTGGTGGTCAGAGTTTTGCCGACCACCTTCGTTCGGTGCTTCGTCTTGACCCAGACGTTGTGATGGTGGGCGAGATTCGCGATGCCGATACGGCAAAAACAGCCATTCAAGCTTCAATTACTGGCCACCTTGTACTCTCGACCTTCCACGCTACTGATACGGCCGCAGCTTTTAGCCGCATGATTGATCTTATTGGTCAAAATCCAATCTTTAGTAGCGCGATTCGCCTCGTAATTGCTCAGCGGCTTGTTCGACGGCTCAATGACGACAGTAAAGAGGCGTATGACCCTGATGAAACGACAAAACAGTGGATTCGTGACGTCTTAAAGGATCTTCCCGAGCATGCTGATAAGCCTGACCTGGAAAACTTCCAGCTGTATCGCCCCGTTACTACTGAAAGTTCACCATTTGGCTATAACGGTCGCGTAGTGATTATGGAACAACTCGTGGTAAGCGACGAGATCCAAAAGTTCCTTCGCGGAGACATCAGTGATGTCCACGCCGAGGTGATTGCAAAGACAGCTCGAGAAAATGGCATGGTGACATTGCTTCAAAATGGCGTACTCGCAGCACTTCGTGGTGAAACGACTATCGAAGAGATTAATAGGGTAATTTAATAGCAGATACGATCGAGGTACTATGAACAGTGCAACATCTAAGGCCTTTACGATTGTCGAACTCCTTATCGTTGTGGTTGTGATCGCAATTCTAGCCGCCATTACCATCGTGGCGTATAATGGCATACAAAATCGTGCACGCGAATCAGCGACGCAGTCTTCCGCATCCCAGGCGGGAAAAATACTAGCGACGAAACGTGTGACGGCCGGGGCTTACCCAAGTATTGCCGCATTTGAGACCGAGACCGGTCTTGTAAGTAGCGCCGACACGACCTATCGATACCTTGTATCGGCAGACAATGCAGACTACTGCGTTTCGGCAACGAACACTTCAAAGTCTGATATTTCTTTCGCTACGTCTTCAGAAAATGCGAGTCCAACCAGAGCTGTTTGTACGACCAACATGGTCATAAATCCGAGTTTTGAAACTGGTTGGTCGGGCTGGACATGGAATACGCCTGGACTTATAGGCGGCGCTGCAGGCTCTTCTTCGAATCCGACAAGCGGCGGCCAGGTGGGTGATCGAACGTTTCGTTACGCACTTTCTGCTGATGGGTCTTTAAGTAATTTTGGTCCTTATACTCAAGTAACAGGGCTAAATTCGACATCAGAATACCAACTTGCTATTTGGGTGCGTTCGAGCAAAGCAGTGTCGTACCGGATTCATGCCGAAAGACGAAATTCGTCGAGTACGAATATTGGAACGGTGGCGGGGTCGCTTGTGGCACTCGTGCCGAATACGTGGACGCGCTTAACACTGTCGATTCCTGTGACGCCAAATATGGACAGGTTGACATTTGCCGTCTATGGCATGGGTTCGGGTTTGGTCGCAGGCGATTTTGTTGAATTTGATGGTGCAATGTTGAGCGCTGATTCGATACCTGTGGGGTATGGAGACGGAAGTAGTTCGGGTTGGACGTGGAATGCAGCAGAACATGCTTCGACATCATTTGGGCCTGCTGGACTCTAGTCACTCTACTAAACGGGTCTTCCAAAATCTTCCAATTAGTGCTATAATAAATCACTGATTGTATAGAGTAACCGCTTAGGTTGCGGGAGCCGGAGCCGTAGGGATACAACTACGTGGCTAGCACCCAGTTCCACCTGAGCATAAACAAGTGCCAACATGGTACGAAAGAGGAATAACTAATGAGTTTTGCACTTATCCAAAAAGTGAACAACGAGCAACGCAAGGCTGCTGTTGTTGACGCAAAGAGTGGTGATACCGTCCGTGTTCACCAGAAAATTAAAGAAGGTAACAAAGAGCGTATTCAGGTTTTTGAAGGCGTTGTTATCCGTGTAGACCGTGCTAAGTCGCACACCGCGCGTATTACTGTTCGTAAGATCGCCAGCGGTATCGGTGTTGAGAAGAGCTTCCTTCTTCACAGCCCACTCGTAGAAAAGATTGAAATCACTCGTCGTTCTAAGGTTCGCCGTAATTACCTTTCATTCCTACGTAACCGTAGCGGTAAGAGTGCTCGCCTTAAGGCTGTTAACTTTGACCGCGAAGGTGTAAACAGCATTGTTGACACCCATGCTGAAGAAGAAGCTGCTCGTCTTAAGGAAGAAGCAAAGGTTGCTGCTGAAGAGAAGGCTGCTGAAAAGGCTGCTGAAGACGCTGAACTTGCTGCAAAGCAAGCTGAAGTTGAAGCTCGTCATGCTGACGCTTAGTTCTGCCTTATAATCTTTTAAACACCCTGTCAATTGACGGGGTGTTTTTATGCTATACTCGGACTATTAAGAGGGAGAGCGAATAATGGTGAACTATGGTCGAGAACAGCAGGATAGAGAGCACAGACGAGTGATCGAGCATTATAAATGGCGAGCGCTTCAAGAGAACATCTTCACAGATTTCTACAATAAGTACGACCACCAGGATACAAGCTCACCCGAGGTGCTGGACGCCTTATTTGTCGAACTGTATGAATCCGAAGCGCTTACGGCACTCCGTGATCAACTTGAAGATAATAAGCCTCGATACACGACGGTATATCGCTATGATCCGTTTAACATTCACTACACGCCAAGCGCTGGATGCTTTAGGGGAGGGGTAGTGCATGGAGCCGAAGGTGCTACGACACGGGTGTTTCGTGACCTTACCCCTGATAAAGTGCAACTCTGGCGCACTGAAAATGAAGTTCTTGTATTAATTGACCATCCTTCACATAAAGTACAATCTCGATATGCTACGGATGATTTCGAGCCAACTGTATTGTTTAGTTCTACTCAATTGGGTTCTATGGGGTATCCAAGTCGACGGAGTATTGAAGAGGCGCAAATTGGTTTGGCGATTGCACACGGTGACACGCCCCTCCAGGCCATGCCGCCATCCGAGCTACTAAGTAATGTGCATACGGATTATTTCCTCAATTATGCCTATTCTGAAAAGGAAGCCGGCCATATACCAAGAGTCTTTTCTCCACGTAATCCGCAAGACAATCAAGAATAAGTTCATTATTCGCTAGTATAATAAAAGAATGATTCTTGGGATTGATGAAGTAGGGCGAGGCCCATGGGCTGGCCCACTCGTAGTGGGGGCCGTGGTGTTCCCTGAAAACTTTACCCTTGAAGGTCTGACTGATAGTAAAAAACTCTCAGCAAAGCGCCGAACGGAACTTGATATTCAAATTCGTGAGGGTGCACTTGGTTGGGGGCTCGGCTGGGTACATGCCGAAGAGCTCGACGCCATTGGCCTATCTGCCGCACTGCGCCTTGCGACCATCCGAGCTGTAGAGGCTGTCCAAACTCCATATCATGAGATTGTGATTGACGGAACGATTAATTTCCTCAAAGAAACGAGCAAGGGCCAGTACGTTACGACAATGCCAAAGGCAGACTTTCTTGTCCCGGCTGTATCCGCAGCTTCAATCGTAGCGAAGGTGGCTCGCGATACCTATATGGAAGAGCAAGATAGCATGTATCCAGAATATGGCTTTGGATCGCATGTTGGATACGGCACGGCAAAACACCAACGAGCATTAGTAGAGCACGGTGTAACACCTCTCCATCGACGCTCATTTGCGCCTATTGCGAAACTAATAGGCAATGAACCTACCGCAAAAAATGTAACTCCAATGGCGTCCCGTGGTAGCATGGCAGAGACTGAAGTGACAGAGTGGCTAAGGCAAAACGGCTTCAATGTGCTCGAGAGAAATTGGAAAACCAAATACTGTGAAATAGATATTATCGCGGAGTCGGATGACACTAGGTATTTCATCGAAGTGAAATATCGATCCTCGCATGGAGGTGCCGGAATTGAAGCAATTACCCCTAAAAAGCTCAATCAAATGCGCTTTGCTGCCGAACTGTACGGTGCTCACCACTCAACGCAGAAAACCCTACGACTCGCTGCCGTAGGGTTTGGTGCCGGTGAAACTCTTGAACTACTTGAGCTCGAGTAGTGCTTGGCGCACTTTAGGGCTATCGGTTTCAATCAGTGATACGGTACCTTCAAGCTCGGTGTACCCAATCTTGATATTTCGAGAGAGCGCGATTTCTCTTTCCATCGGCGCGTAAAACTTCTTATATTCGTTCAGCTGGTCACGAGTAACGAGCGAGCCAGCAACGTATCGTGGCAAGATGTCGTAGTGCGAATCGTCTTTAAAAGTGTCTGCAATCCAGTCCCAGTTATCTTGGGTCCACTTCCATGCCGTATCGCGACTGTAGCGATTACGGAGGAGCCATACAAACCAGTGAATGAAGTCCTGCGTGCGAATAAACGAAGTGTCCTTTAGGAGGGCAATTAGGCGCTCGATAGTCGCCGAATCCTTTGCTGAAGTAAGGGCGGCAGCCACATCGTCACGAAGTTCGCTGTTGGTAATTTTTGGATACGCTTCAAGGAGTGTATCGACAACTTCAGGGCTGATTTGGTTGCGAACCGCATGGACCATAATTGCCGTACGGAGTTCTGGGTCGAGGGTGTCGACGGTTCCTGCAAAGTAGCGCTTTTCGGCTTCCTTCAGTGATACCGGCATTTCGGCATATAACGAAAGAGCGATGATACTACTGCGAAGCTTGGTGTCATTTTCATCCTCGCCAGCTTTTTCATCCCAGCCGAGGCGGTTGTATTGTTCAGAAATCACTTCACCTACGAGTGCTCGAAGTTTGAGCTCCTCATCTGAGTCAGGATCTACGAAGCGTTTCAACTCGTTAATAGCGAGGGATACAATGCTCCAAACGGCTTCGTTTGTTTCTGACTTGAAGAAGTTGAGCAGCGGAATGATGGCTGCGAAAGATTGGAGCCCAGCTTTTGCGAGTAGTAACTGTTCGTGTACGAAGTTGAGCTTATCAACAGGTGAGAGCTCGTCGAGTTGTTCGATAATCGCTGCACGAAGTTCTGTGCTGTACTTTGTAATATAGTGAGCGGTACCACCTGTATTGAGGCGTAGCGGAGCTGCGTCGGTGTATTCAAATGTGAGTTCTTTTGCTTGGAGTGATTCAGGAATCTGATCAGACGCGCCGTGGAGTGGGATTGGCCAGGTGCGGTCTTTGTCTTCGTGGGCGCCAATAAAGAATTGTTTTTGGCTCAGCGTGACGGTCGAGCCTTCCTGTGAAACAGTGACGACAGGGAAGCCAGGTTGTGTCATCCAGGCGTGCATAAAGCTGGCGATATCTTTTCCAGAGGCTCCACTAAGTGCATTCCAAAGGTCATCGGCCTGCGTATTGGTGTATTTATGCTTTTCAAAGTATGACTTGAGCCCTTGCTTCATTGCCTCGTCGCCCACATAGGCTTGGAGCATACGAAGGAGTCGGCCGCCCTTTGCGTAAACAATTGACGGGTCGAAAATGGTGCTAATTTCATCGGGATGATTGACATCAATCTGAATCGATTGCACGCCGTCGAGGCTGTCGCGTCGGAGTGCGCTCACTACTTCGGTCGTCGCTTGATCGAGCCAGATATCCCATGACGGTTCAAGGCCATCAACGGCAACGTACTCCATCATATTCGCGAAACTTTCGTTGAGCCAAAGGTCGTTCCACCACTGCATTGTTACGAGGTTACCGAACCACTGGTGACTGAGTTCGTGGGCAATAACAGTTGCAACGTAGTGCTTTGCAGATAGTGTCGTTTGTTGAGGGTCGACAAGGAGTGCTATTTCACGGTACGTAATGAGTCCCCAGTTTTCCATTGCCCCAGCAGAGAAATCGGGGAGAGCGACGTGGTCAGCCTTAGGAAGAGGGTATGGGACGCCGAAGTATTCATCGAAAAAGTCGATGGTACGGGTTGCGATGTCGAGGGCGAAGTCGAGGTTTGATGGGTCATGCGCCTTTGTTGACCAGATCGATACCTCAACACCTCCCTTGGTGGTCGCGGTTTTCTTTTGGAGGTCACCAACAACCCAGGCAACAAGGTAGCTACTCATGCGAGGGGTTGTTTCGAAGCGAGTGACAAGTCGTCCATCTTCTGATTTTTGCGACAATACTGGCATGTTACCAAGAACCGACACATTTTCTTCGGTACTCAGCGTTACGTCAAAGGTTGCTTTTGCCTCGGGCTCGTCGACACAAGGAAAGGCTTGGCGGGCGTAGTGGCTTTCAAATTGAGTTGCAATAAGTTCTTGCTTTTCGCCCTCAACTTCAAAGTAGCATGGATAGATACCGTTCATATCGTCGGTAATACCGCCGTTATAGGTGACGACAACAATATGTTCGCCGGCAAATAGATCTGGGTGAGAAATAACAAGTTCATCGTTTGCTTCGCTTCTGAATTCAGCTTCTTTTCCATCAATGGTTGCCGATACGACGCTAAGCTTTTTGGCATGCAGACGGATTTCCTGGCTGTCGGTAGCAACGCTTCCGCGAATAGCTACGGTGCCATCGAACGTTCGCTCCGTACGGTGAAGGGTAATAGAGAGGTCGTAGTGCTCAGGCGCGAATGTCCTGAATAGTCGAGATGCAGATTCCATATCTATAATTGTAACAGAGTTAAGGATTGGCTGTCATAATGGAGCTATGCGAAGACGTAGGGCGATTGTGACTTTTATCGTGGGTGTCATAACCCTGGTTTTGCTTGCTGGCGCCATGCCGAAGCTCATTGAAGAGAGTCTTCCGTCGCATGCAAACCCGTCAAATACGTCCATATCATCAAGCGAGCGAGCGGCGCAGGCGAGGGAGGCGCTTGAAAAACTTGAAGTGAAAGGGCGCGCCCCTAAAACTGGCTATGATCGTGCTGAATTTGGTGATGGCTGGGCAAAAGTAAACGGCTGCAGCACGCGCGATATTATTTTGTACCGCGACCTCGATAACGCTACGCTCGATGGAGAATGCAAAGTGGTCTCAGGTACACTCAATGATCCTTACACGGGGGAGGTGGTAATATTCTCTAGGGATGAGTCCAGTGATGTGCAGATAGACCACGTCATTGCTTTATCTGATGCTTGGCAAAAAGGCGCACAGAATTTAACCAAGGCTCAACGCGTGCAACTGGCAAATGACCCTCTTGAGTTACTTGCAGTTGATGGTGCCGCAAACCAAGCAAAAAGCGATGGAGATGCTGCCACATGGTTGCCAAAAAATAAGGCCTTTCGCTGTACCTATATTGAGCGACAGATTGCAGTAAAAGCGAAGTACAGCTTATGGGTGACGCAAGCTGAAAAAGAGGCAATGACTGCGGTGCTCAACACCTGCTAGGCATCCTTTTGGAAATTGACAGTTCAGTGTAATCTTGGTATACCTATAAAACCAAGAGATCTTATGAGTGAATATTCTTTCAATGCCACTAATGAGCGCGACCGAACATGGCCGAGCCCCTTACCAAGCAGCGAGCAGGTACG
>CAZMJB010000001.1:0-18117 GCA_964566735.1 uncultured Candidatus Saccharibacteria bacterium | reverse complement strand
ATAATTACTAAAGAATTTAAAAACAAAAATGAATTTAATTCCTTAAGTACTTCAGCTGACACTTCGCCGCGGGGACATCTTACACATATAAAAGATTTTTTGTTTCACAATAAACCTTTCGAGCGAGTAGCCTATGACTTACATGGACTTCTCACCGTTCGCAGGGAAAATAACTGGGCTGGTCTTTCGGGTAGAAACGTGGCGCGTGGTGGAGTAGAGTCGGTGCCGCTTGTAAGCCGTACCGGTATTAATCGCTACCATGATTTAGTGAGAGGGGTGTTGCCAGCGCTAAGGCCACTCTTAGCTGATGTACTATCTGAAGATAGGGAACCTCAGGTAAAGCTTGATACGCTTGCCCTTACGATGGGTGTAGTAATCGAGGGGGCGCAGTCATTTTCTGATGGAAATACTCGTATTGCGAGGGCAGTTCACGACTACATACAGGGCGGACTCGATTCCGTAGATATACACAATGTTTCTGACGTTGACCGAAATTTTACGCCGCCAATGGCCATTGAAGAGCTGATTATGATGCAAAATTTCACGCAACTTATCGAGCATCCTGACTGGCCAGCTTTAGGTGAAGGTGTAGGTGAGGTGACCGATAAGGCCACAGATAGTTATTTACGAGCCGAAGAATATTTACAGGGCATATGGCAACTGGGTGACTATAACACGGCCTGGGCGTATTACTCACCGGAAGCTGCAACCCAGCGCCTTGCTTTAGGTGATCGTGTAGAAGCAATGCTTACAAGGGGAGATGAAGAACTCGTTTCAAGAGCGAGCACCGTTCTTAAACAAAAAAAGTACGCACCTGCTGCGCTCGCGGCGGCATTCCCGAATCGACCGTTCGATAGGCCGCTGAGCGAAGGGGAGATGAAGCATCTCATCGCCATAAATATCGACCTTATGAAGATGCGCACGCTAAGTCTTGGGGTTGGAATGGCCCGCAGGGGCTTATTCATGGCCGTCGAAAGGCCGGTAGACGGAACAGGCCCCGAAATTACAGATCGCTTTTGGTTGCCGTCGAACATTTAAGCAACTTCTTGCGCATCCTTTAAGGAAGAGGTATAATAGCTACAGTACATTCCGGCCGGCAGGTCGGATTTTTTACTAGAAAACCCTATTAGTTCTTATGAAAGGATTACACATATGGATGAATTAAACCTAAAACAACTCACCCTTGCCGTTCGCACTATTGCTGACGAAAAGAATCTTCCTGAAGAGACCGTTCTATCTGTTATCGAGCAGGCCATTGCTGCTGCATGGCGCCGTGACAACGGTGAGCGCGACCAAGAAGTTCGTGCTGAATTCAACACTAAAGACGGTACTGCGGACGTATACGTAGGCCGTGAAGTCGTTGAAACTGTTGGAAGCGACGCACACGAAATTAGCCTCGAAGACGCGAAAAAAGAAAAAGCCGATGCAGAGCTCGGTGACATCATCGAAGAAAAGCACGAAGTAAAGAGCTTTGGTCGTGTTGCTGCGCAAACTGCCAAGCAAGTCGTGCTTCAGCGTCTGCGTGAAGCTGAACGCGAAGTTGTGCTTGAAGAATACGAAGACAAGATTGGGACTGTAGTTACCGGTACCGTTCAGCGTGTTGAGCCACGTGTGGTACGCGTTGAAATTGGTAAGGCGAGCGGAATTATTCCACAAAGCGAACAAATTCAAGGCGAATTCTACAATGTCGGTGGACGCATCAAGGTATTTATTAAAGATATCGAACGCGAAAACCGTGGTCCACAGCTTATTCTTAGCCGTGGTAACGAAGCGTTTGTTGAATACCTCTTCCGCCAAGAAGTTCCAGAGCTTGAAACTGGTGCTGTAGAAATCAAGGCTATTGCTCGTGAAGCAGGTCGTCGTACGAAGCTTGCTGTATCAAGCGCTGTCCCTGGTGTTGACCCAGTCGGTACCTTCGTCGGCGGTCACGGTACTCGTGTCCAGGCTGTCATGAACGAAATTGGTGACCAAGAAAAGATCGACATCGTTACTTTTGACGAAAACATCGAACAATTCATTAAAAACGCCCTTAGCCCAGCCGAAGTAGTAAAGGTTGAAATCGACGAAAAAGAAAAGCGTGCCAAGGTATTCGTAAGCGAAGATCAACAATCAATCGCGATTGGCCGCGGTGGACAGAACGTTCGCCTCGCAAGTCGTCTTTCAGGCTACGAACTCGACATCGAGCAGGCAACTGCAGAATCTGCGCCAAAGGCTGCTGAAAAGCCAAAGAAGAATATCGAAGATAGTCTTCTTAGTGCTGTTGAAGAAGCAAGCGAAGACTAATAAGTAGAAAATAATAAAAAGACCACTCTCAAAGGGTGGTCTTTTGTATATATGCTTATGGTACACTGAAGAGTATGCAAATGTGGGCACGCAAACAAACACGCATGGTTGGTTTTACAATCGTTGAATTGCTCATCGTTGTCGTTGTAATCGCTATTTTGGCGGCGATTACAATCGTGGCGTATAACGGTATACAAAATAGGGCAAAAGAATCTGCGCTTCAATCTACCGTTTCACAGGCGGGAAAGAAGGTGGCGAGTATTGGCATACAAAATGCTGATATTGTGCCACTCGACAAGGCCGCATTCTTAGCAGCAACGAATCTTTCTGATTCAAGCGCTGCGACCTATACATATTATGCGAATGATGCAGCGAGAAGTTACTGTGTGTCTGCGGTAAGTACAGGCACAATCTCTCCCTACGCATACTCATCTGATGGTGGTGTCGCTGAAAAGGGTGAATGTAGTATGAATCTCGTAACGAATCCGGGAATGGAAGCTGGCGTTGTTTCAGGCTACGGACCTCGCTATAGCGCGACGCTTGCCCGCGTTACTACAGAAGCACGTTCGGGAAGCGCATCTCTCCGTGTTATTACGCCAGGGAGTGTTGCGGACGAAGGTGTGAATATGTCTGCTACTGCCGGTACCGTATCCCCTGGGTTCGCCGGTACCTTTACAGGGAGCGCGTGGGTTAAAGCCCCAGCTGGAGCTCCATTGAGGCTTTTCTTAGAGGAGATATCGAGTGCAAATGCGTATGTGGCAGGCTCTACGCAGAACTTTACTGCCACTGGGTCTTGGCAGCGTATTTCTGTTTCCCGAACCGTCACAGATCCAACGCGCAAGTTTGTCGTAAATGTGAGAACTAACTCAGTCAATGCCGTAACTTTTTACGTTGACGATGTCATGATTACAGCTGGGTCTAGCCTGTATGAATATGGAGACGGTTCATCATCAAAATGGAAATGGATGAGCACTGAAAACGCTTCAGCATCTTTCGGTCCAGCCCTAGCGCAGTAGTTAGCACTCTATTGCACGGAGTGCTAATTTTGCTATACTAGATATATGAACGGCGCTGGTATGATAATAACCCTTGCGCTACCCATACTGGAGGATAGATAATAGATATATGTCTGATGATTTTGCAGAATTCATCTCACACTTGACCGACAACGCTCGGACAAGTCTTCATCATGCAACATTAATTGCGCAGGGGTACGGTAGCTCGTATGTTGGCACAGAACATCTTCTCCTTGGCGTAATGGCACAGGGCGCTTCTGTTGGCGCTAAAATCCTCGCCGATGCGGGCGTGACACTTGATAAAGCGCAGTCTGCGCTTAGCGCAGTACCAATTAGCGCCAACTTTACGTCGGGTATTATGACCAAGAACCTTAGCGAAACTGCAAAACTGACACTCAAAATGAGTTGGGATGTCGCTCAAGAATTCAGGCAAGACTATCTTGGTACCGAACACATCCTCTATAGCATTTTGTCGCAAAAGAATGCACGTGCGACAGTGTTACTTCGTGATATGAATGTCGACGTTGCAGAAATTCTTTCGGAACTTGAAGAGTACCTCGATCGAAATAGCGAAGCTGGCGCCGGAGCAGTTGAAGAAGTTGAGCGTCCAACAAAGAAGCCTCGCGACCGAGGGTTGCTCGGCGTATTTGGCACTGATCTTACGGCGCGTGCTAAAGCGGGTAAGCTCGACCCTGTTATTGGACGGAAAGAGCAAGAAGAACGCCTCGTCACAATTTTGAGTCGTCGTACAAAAAATAACCCTGTTCTTATTGGAGAACCTGGCGTCGGTAAGACGGCTATCGTTGAAGGAATCGCTCAGCGCATTGCGACGGAAGATGTTCCTGAGCATCTGCTCGATAAGCGCATTATTCAGCTTGACTTAGCGGGCATGATTGCAGGTACAAAGTACCGTGGTGAATTTGAAGAGCGTCTCAAAAAAGTAGTTGCCGAACTACAAGAACAGAAGAATGTAATTGTATTTATTGATGAGCTCCACCTGCTTGTCGGTGCGGGGGCTGCTGAAGGCGCTCTCGATGCGGCAAATATGCTCAAACCAGCACTTGCGCGCGGTGAGATGCGTCTCATTGGTGCGACGACTATCGAAGAATACCGAAAGCACATCGAAAAAGACACGGCCCTTGAGCGCCGACTCCAAACAATTATTGTCCCAGAGCCAAAGACAAAAGACACCATTGCAATATTGAAGGGGCTTCGCAGTTATTACGAAAAGCACCACGGTGTCTCAATTAGTGACGAAGTGCTCGAAGACGCTGTCTATATGGCTGACCGTTACGTCACGGAGCGCTATATGCCAGACAAGGCTATAGATGTGATCGATGAAGCAGCCGCACGAGTGCGCGTACAGAGTGGTCACAAGCCAAGCAAGGTTCGTGACTACATGAAACAACTCAAGAATCTTAATGAAAAGATGGAAGAGGCGGTTGCCGCTGAAGAATATGAACGCGCCGCGCTTTATAAAACGCGTATTAGCCAGCTCACGGAAAAACTTGATGAGTCGCGTGAAGCGAGTGAAAAGAAAACCCCTGTTCAGTTGACTGACGAAGACATTGCACAGGCGATTGCACAAATGACCGGAATCCCTGTAAAGCGCGTCCAAAAATCCGAAGCAAAGATGCTTCGCACGCTTGAAAAGCACCTAGGTAAGTATGTGATTGGCCAGGAAGAGGCTGTTGAAAAGGTGGCACGCGCGATCCGTCGTAGTCGTAGCGGTGTTGCGTCGAACAAGCGCCCAATTGGTTCGTTTGTGTTCCTTGGTCCAACCGGCGTAGGGAAGACCGAGCTCGCTCGTGTGCTGGCGCGCGAAGTGTTTGGAAGCGACGAATCGTTAATCAAGATTGATATGAGCGAATTCAGCGAGCGACACACCGCAAGCCGACTGGTCGGTGCGCCAGCTGGGTATATAGGATATGAAGATGGTGGGCAACTGACAGATAAGATCCGTCGTCAGCCGTACAGTGTCGTGCTGTTTGATGAAATAGAAAAGGCCAATCCTGAAGTCTTTAATCTCCTTTTGCAACTTCTAGAAGACGGCAAGCTGACCGATGCAAAGGGTCGCGCTGTCGACTTCTCTAATGCCATCGTTATTCTTACGAGTAACCTTGGTGCAGAGCAAATGATGAAAGAGTCGAGCCTTGGCTTCCACGCGAAGACGCGTCAAGATGAAAAGGAACTCGATCAGGTTCATGCTGCAAATGCGACCGCAGCACGCGAGGCGCTCGAAAAGATGATGCGCCCAGAGCTCATCAACCGTTTTGATGCCATTGTTACCTTTAGGGCGCTCACGCGAAAAGAGGTCACGAAGATATTTGATACCCTGCTTGATGAGCTGCAAGAACGACTGAATCGAAAAGGTGTGCATCTTGTTGTGGCATCTTCTGCAAAGCGTCTCATTATCGCCGAGGGCTACGATGAAAAGTATGGCGCACGTCCTCTTCGTAGGGCGATGCAAGAGCTTCTTGAGCACGAAATTGCCGAAGGTATCTTGAGTGGCGAGTATGATAAGGGTACAGTACTAAAAGCATCTGCTATAAAAGGAAAAATTCACCTCAATGTCGAGCACGAAAACTAGTCGCCTTGGCTCCGTTGTCGCATTTGTCTTAAGCGGTATTTTTATCGTCGCGGCGATTTGGCTCTTCTTGAATCGACAGCAGGTGCTTGATCAGATTACGGTTTGGGGATATGAGCCGACTTCCCAAATTCAGACAATCGACCAGCGCGTCGCATTTACGGACAAAGGTCGTTTTGTTTTTTACGCTACGAGGCCTGAAGTCGAAGATCAGCAGGCATTTAACACGAAATGTCCTCGGCAAGAAGCGGGGAGTCCAATTCTGGGGTGCTACACGACCACTGACCGTATTTACATTTACGACCTGACAAATAATAAGCTTGATGGCATGGAAGAAGTGACTGCTGCGCATGAGATGCTTCACGCAGTTTGGTACAGGACAAGCGCCGAAGAGCGTGAGAAGCTTACCGCTCAACTTGAAGGGGCATACCAAAAGCTGGATATACCAGCACTTACGACGCGTATGGAATACTACCAGCGTACCGAACCGGGCGAATTTGCGAATGAGCTCCATTCAATCCTCGGTACGGAAGTCGCTTCACTCGGGGAGCCACTTGAGTCATATTATGCACAATATTTTGACCGAGGGGTTGTACTTGGTCTGCATCAGCAATATAGCGACGTATATCTTGCACTTCACGAAAGGGCGGACGAGCTATTTGCAAATATGGAGACGCTTTCGAACACTATTAAGACCCAGAGTGACCAGTATGAAAGTGCTGCAAATCAATTAAGCAGTGATATTAATGCGTTTAACGCCAGGGCGCAAAATGGCACCTTCTCGTCACAAGCGCAGTTCAATGCTGAGCGTGCAGCATTGATTCGTCGTTCGAATGCACTCGAAGCGGATCGACAAGCTCTTAATGCAAGTATTGAAACGTACAACGTTTACTACAACGAGTATCAAGAAATCTCTAAGCAAGTTGAAACACTCAACGCCAGCATAGATAGTTACAGCGAGATCGAACAGGGGCCATCGGTGTAGCGGTGCTATACTAGATATAACTATGGTGAAAACGAAAACACAGTTTGTGTGTCAGCAGTGTGGCACCTCATACAGTAAGTGGATGGGGCGCTGCGAAAACTGCGGTGAGTGGAATACCCTTGTGGAACAGGCGCCCACTTCTACGGCGCAGTCTTCAGTCGCTAAAGCTGGCCAGAGTGGTAAAAAGCTCGCCGTGCAACCTATACGAAAGGCGCAGGCAAATGACACTTCAACAAAGCGCATCTCAACTGATGTAGATGATCTTGACGTGGTGCTCGGTGGCGGAATTGTCCCAGGGTCGGTGACGCTTCTTGCGGGCCAACCGGGGATTGGGAAGAGTACGCTACTTTTGCAGATTGCAGCATCAATAGCCAAAGGCAAGCCCGTGCTCTATATCAGTGGTGAGGAATCTGCACATCAAGTAGCGCTGCGCGCCTCTCGGTTAGGCGCGAACGAAACCGAGCAGCTCGACTTTGCTGCTTCTACGAGTGCCAACGATATTGCGGCAACGATTCAGGACGGAAGTTACGCGCTGGTAATTGTCGACTCAATTCAAACGATGTCGGTCGATGAAATGACCAGTGCGCCGGGTACGGTCAGTCAAATTACCAATAGTAGTAACGTGCTTATTAGGGCGGCAAAATCGGCTGGTTCCGCGGTTATATTAGTGGGCCACGTGACAAAAGAGGGCAGTATTGCGGGGCCTAAGGTGCTCGAGCACTTGGTTGACGTCGTCCTTCAATTTGAAGGTGATCGCTACGGTGGCTTTAAGGTAGTCCGAGCGGCAAAAAACCGGTTTGGCTCAACCAGTGAAGCGGCTATTTTTGAAATGTACGAGCAAGGTCTTCGGGTGGTGGAGAATCCTTCTGCAGCACTGCTTGCCGAGCGGCAATCTGCCGATGGTTCGGTAGTGCTCGCCACACTTGAAGGCACCCGGCCCCTGTTGGTTGAGATCCAGGCTCTTGTCAATCCGACCAGTTTCGGGTATCCTAAGCGTACTGCAAGCGGGTTTGACTTAAATCGACTCAACCTACTCATCGCGGTGTTAGAACGCCGCACAAAACTGAATTTATCCGATAAAGATATCTATATCAATGTAGTAGGCGGACTCAAGCTTGTAGACCAGGCGGCTGACCTTGCGATTTGTATGGCAATTGCCAGTGCGGCTGCCGGTAAACGTATTGACGACGAAACGGTCGTCTTTGGCGAGGTGGGGCTCGGCGGAGAGGTGCGTTCGGTCATAGGTGCAGATAAGCGTATCGCAGAAGCGAAAAAACTTGGCTTTAAGCGAGCCGTTGCGCCGAAATCATCACAAAAAAATGAATTTATTACGCCAATAGGTGATGTGCGCACTGCGCTCATTGACTACCTACGGCAGTAAGGAGATTATGGAAATATTTATTATCGTTGTCTTGCTCGCGATTGCAGCTGAGACAACATACCTCACGGTGAAATCGCTCCGTAAAGAGCGCCGTGAAACACTTGCGCCAGTCTTTGTCGACACGTCGGTACTTATCGATGGGCGTATTATTGCCGTAGCTGAGTCGGGCTTTTTGACGCGCCCCCTCTATATTCCGCGGAGTGTTGTGGGTGAGCTTCAGTTCCTTGCGGACAATGCAGACCCTGAAAAGCGGACTCGTGCACGACATGGGCTTGATATCATTAATCAACTACAATCGATTACTTCAATTAAAACTGTTATTTTCGCTGATGGCGTAAAGGCCGAAGAAGGTGTCGATAACCGGCTTCTAAGCCTCGCTAAGAAGCATGGTGGTGCACTTTGTACTATTGACTATAATTTGAATAAGGTTGCCGTCGTAGAGGGCATTGAGGTGCTTAATGTAAACGAGCTTGCGAAGACGCTTCGGATGGCATATCTGCCGGGTGAACGCATTCGTATCGAATTAACACAAAAGGGTAATGATCAGCACCAAGCGGTGGGACACCTTGAAGATGGTACGATGGTTGTCGTTGAACATGCCTACAAGCAAATCGGAAGCGTTGTAGAAATCGAATTTATCCGAAGCTTGCAAACCGCTGCAGGAAAAATGATGTTTGCAAAATTAACCCAACCGGCTGCATCGAAGCGAGCTCAGGCGCAAAAGCCGGTTGGTGAAGCGAAGAGACAGCTTCGTACAAAAGGCACTGCACCAGTCGTGCAGAACCAGTCTCGTAAAGAGTCGGAGCAACGCCAAGAGGTTAAGCAAGCATCTCAGCCAGCCCAGCAGCGACCACGAGCTCAAAAGCAGCCTCAATCGAATGCTCAGGCGACACGACGAAATAATCGTCGTCGTTCACCCGAAGATAGTATGGTTGAACTTGCCAACAAGGAATAGTGAACCGCTTAAGAAAAACACCCGCCGTACGAGCGGGTGTTTTTCTATTTCTTATGAGGTGACTAGTCTCCGCGGCGTCCGCGTCGACCGTTATTGTCATCCCTTCAACTATTACTTGCTGTAGCGGTCGTGGTGTAATATCCAGAGTCTCTAACGGTAATTGTCGCCGAACCCGAGATGCCTGCGTTACAGGTTGCTGTGTATGCACCACCACTTCCATTGACGGTACATGGTGATCCGTTTGCAGTGACGGTAACACCTGATTTGTCGACACTGAATACTCCGGCGGTAACGGTAAAGGATACGCTATTGCCCGAGATGCTTGCGCTACTAATAGTAGGGCCCGCTTCACCACAGACGTGGACGTCATCTTCTTCATTCGCGTTGTAGCCATCTGGAACGTTACCGAATGAATTTTTCTTGGTGACAGGGTCAACAGTCTTAAGGACATCTACTTCGACGCGTGCACCCGGAGGTGTACAGTCAGTCGCTTTTTTACGTGATACGCGGTCAAAGGTGAGCTTGGCGTTTGTCTGGCCTTGGCTCTTACTCCACCAAGATGGGTAGATTTCTTTACCTACGCGCTGCATGCCGCTTGGCTGTGTGTACCATTGGTTTGCCTTGTATTGACCGTCGGCTGCATAAATGTCGTGAGCGGCCTTCATGGTGCTTGCAATAATTGGGCTACCGAGTGATGACGTACCCTTCTTAAGGATGGTCGTGTCAGGGTTACCAAGCCACACGCCCATAGTGAGGACTGGGCTATAACTCATCATCCAAAGGTCCTTTGCGTTTCCGCCCTTGTCGGATGTACCGGTTTTCGTAGCGGTTTTAACACCTGGAATGTTCTTTGCTGCGTAGTTGCCAAGTGAGGCACTTGCGGCAGGGTCGCTGAGGATGTCTGCAATAATAAACGCTGCTTGCTGGTCGATGATGCGCTTACCTTCAGAGTCTGACCACTTCTTGAGCACTTCGCCGGTACTGTTCTTTACTTCAAGAACAGTCGCCTGGTCTTTGTAGACACCCATACGAGCAAGTGAGGCATAGGCATTTACAAGATCAACTTGTTTCACGCCACACCCACCAATAGCGGCAGACAGTCCAGCTTGTTGGTCGGAACCAACGCTACAGTAGCTCTTTGCTCCCATTTCACGGATCTCTTCAATTGTAGAGCCTTTTTCGGCGTTCTCGTTGATGACCATTGCCTTTACGGCTGGAACGTTACGAGAAGTGGCAAGGCTTGTGCGGATAGTAACCGATCCACGGTAGGTACGGTCTGCATTTTGGAGCTTCGCGCCGTAGATGCTGTCAATCGGCTCGTCGACGAGGATACTTCCGCTTCCGTAGTTTTGTTGGCCTTCAGGCTTTTGTTGGAAGAGCTCAGCATATACAAGACCCTTCACGGTTGAACCAGGTTGAATATAGGCAGTCGCGGCGTTGTCTTGGCCGTATCCTTCGTAGGTAAAGTCGCGGCTTCCGACTAGTGCGACGATTTGGCCGGTTTGTGTGTCTTCAACGGTAGCTGCGCCATTCGAGAACCCAGCGATTGCGGGGGTTGATGATGCAAACATGTCGTCGATTGCTTTTTCGGCGGCATCTTGAATGCGAAGATCAAGCGTCGTCTTAACGGTCAGCCCACCGCGTCCAACGGTTGCGGTACCGAGTTCCTTTTCAAGTTCTGCGCGAACCATCTGTACAAAGTGCGGTGCGCGGATATTTTCGTATTGGCTTGTTTGTGGCTTGAGGCTGTCAAGAATCGGCACGGCAATAGCTTCGTCGTATTGTGCCTGAGTAATATAACCAACGTCTTTCATAGCATTGAGCACGAGGTGTTGACGGGCAATGAGCCCTTCGTGACCAGCAATATTGTATGGGTTATAAACGGCAGGGTTTTGCGGAATGGCAGCGAGGAGCGAAGCTTCTGCGAGCGTCAGGTCTTTTGCAGATTTACCGAAGTAGGCTTGTGCACCAGACTCAGCACCGTTACGTGGACCACCGTAAGGAGACTCATTTAGATACAAGGTAAGAATCTGATCCTTGTCGTACATACGCTCAATCTCAATCGCGAGAATAAGCTCTTTAATCTTACGAGGAATACCACCAAGCCCACGGTCACCGGCTTCATCAGCAAAGAACACCTGCTTCACAAGCTGCTGAGTGAGGGTCGATCCACCCTGTACTTCACCACCAGTAAAGTTATTAAAGACTGCGCGAGTTGTTCCTGAAAGGCTCACACCACTGTGCTGGAAGAAGTCACGGTCTTCAATGGCGACGGTAGCCTTTTTGAGGTTATCACTGAGTTCGTCACTTTTAACAACGAGCTTGTAGTTTCCACCACCCTTATCTTCCCAGAGGACTTGGCCATTGCGGTCAAGGTAGGTAGTAATAGTAGATTGAACGCGTTTATCAATTTCACCCGGTCGAATTTGGTCGAGGTCTTTACGGAAGTAAGCGAAAAGCCCACCTACAAACAGGGCAATCAAGAGGACGGCAACACCAGTAATCTTAAGGGCCATCATGCCGCCGCGCTTGCTAAACCAATACGCCCAGAAGCGCTTCGGGTGCATACGGTAGAAGAACCGTTTTACCGGGTGTTTTGGAAGGGTTGCTAAATACTCAGCACGACGACGTGCCTCGGCATCTTTTTTCGTTTTACGCTTCTGTGACATTTTTGATGTCTTCTGCGACAAATTCGAATACAGACTTATCTTCTTGTTGGTCGGTTTTTTCTTACTCACTTTTCCCTAGTTCCATAAGCAATTTACTCACCCCATTGTAGCACGTGGGCGTGACTATTCGAAATGAAATACACCAGCTTTAGCTGTGTATTCGCTGTATTTATTTGCTATAATCACTAGAGTAATTAAAGAGAAAGAGAGATGGTATGACCCTATCTGAAGAGTTGACCTGGCGCGGCTTCGTCAACCAAATGACCTACCCAGACATCAAAGCACTTGACCAAGGGCCAATCTCTTTTTATTGGGGTGTTGACCCAAGTGCAGATAGTATGACAATCGGTAACCTTGCGTCTGCTATGATGGTGTACCACTTTATTAAGGCGGGACACAAAGCATATCTTCTTGTGGGTGGCGCAACGGGTATGATTGGTGACCCTGATGGAAAGAAGGACGAGCGGAATCTATTGACGCTCGATGACATCGCACGAAACAAGGCGGCTATCGGTGAGCAGTACAAGACGGTATTTGCAGGACAGCCTTTTGAAATTGTCGATAATTACGACTGGTTTAAAGGTGTGGGCTACCTTGATTTCCTTCGTAATGTTGGAAAGCACGTCTCGCTCAGTAGCATGCTAGGTCGTGAGTTCGTCCAATCGCGCATTGGTGATGGCGGTTCAGGTATTAGCTACGCTGAGTTTAGCTACTCTCTCATTCAGGGCTATGATTTCCTTACACTCTACCGCGACCACGGTGTAACACTGCAAGTGTGTGGTGCCGACCAATGGGGCAATTCAATTTCTGGTGTTGATATGATTCGACGTATCGAGGGTGGTGAAGCGCACGTGTACTCAACCCCCCTTATTATTAACAAGGCGACCGGAAAGAAATTTGGAAAAACTGAAGATGGTGCTATTTGGCTCGACCCAAACAAGACAAGTGCGTACAAATTCTACCAATTCTGGCTCAATGCGGACGACGAAGGTGTGGTTGATTACGCAAAGGTATACACACTGCTTGATAAAGAAGCAATTGATCGTATGGCCGAGCAAGTGGCTACCAACCCGGGTGCTCGTGAAGCGCAAAAAACTTTGGCTTGTGAAGTGACCAAAATTGTTCACGGTGAAGAGCGCACCGCAAGTGTCGAGAAGGTGACCGCAGTATTATTTGGTGGAGCAAGCTTCACAGATTTAACGGACGACGAACTTGATATGCTCGCGGGTGAAATTCCTGTAGTACCAGTCGGCGCGACTGTCGTAGGCGCACTTGTAGAAGCAGGCGTTGCCTCAAGTAACGGGGAAGCACGACGTCTCATTGAAGGTGGAGCGATTTCACTCAACGGTGAGAAAATCGCTGCCGATCAGGCAATCGAAGCGACGACCCTTTTGAAAAAGGGTAAGAACAACTTCATTCTTGTGCGATAAAATAAGACCATGAATCTTTCGACCTCACTCGAAAAAGTGAAGGGGGTAGGCGATAAGACCGGGGCGCAATTAGCAGCTGCCGGTCTTCATACTGTCGAAGACCTCATTACATTCCTTCCTCGAACGTATGAGGACTATTCGCACGTGACACGTATTTCGGACATCGCGCCGGGTAAGGTAACGGTAAAGGCACGCTGCGAAAAGGTCGAGACGCGACCAGTGCGCAGGGGAATGAAAGTAACCACTGCAACGCTAGCCGATGACTCAGGTAAAATTCAAGCAGTATGGTTTAACCAGCCCTACAGGGCTGCACAACTTGCGGGTGGTGCTGAGTTTGTATTTTCAGGTGAGTTTGAATTTAGCTATAACCGCTATCAACTTACCAATCCTAGCGCAGAGAAATCGAGTGACCTACCAGAAACCGAAGGAAAGGTCGTGCCAATTTACCGTGCAGTGGCCGGTTTGAAGACGGCACTTGTGCGTAAACTTTTGGCAGAGCTTCGCCCACTCATTACGATGCTTCCCGAAACGCTCCCCGAGACTCTCGTGAAGAAAGAGAAGCTATATTCATACAGCCAGGCAATTGCTGGAATGCATTTCCCCCAAACGCATCAAGAGGCCGATGACGCCCGAGAGCGCCTCGCCTTTGAAGAGCTCTTCCAGCTTCTCCTTGCGAGCCAACTCAACAAAAAGGAAAACGCCAAACTTGAGGGGTGGCAGATACCTTTTAACCAGTCGGTTGTGAAAGACTTTGTTGCCCAGCTGCCGTTTGCACTTACAGGTGCGCAGCGCATTGCCTCATGGGATATTTTGCAGGACTTTGAAAAAGCGGTTCCAATGAACCGGCTCCTTCAAGGTGACGTGGGCGCCGGTAAAACTGTTGTAGCGGGACTCGCGGCTCGTCAGGCGGCGCACGAGGGGTTTCAAACGGCTCTTATGGCGCCCACCGAGATTCTTGCCAACCAGCATGCCGCAACGCTCGATAAGCTCCTTTCCCCTTTCGGAGTTCGGGTGGGGCTTCTGACCGGTAGCGTGAAGGGGAAGGCACGTGGAGCGCTGTACGCTGCCATTAAAAATGGCGACGTTGACGTGGTGGTGGGGACTCATGCACTTATACAGTCGGGCGTAGATTTTCACCGCCTTGGCTTCGTGGTGATCGACGAGCAACATCGTTTTGGCGTAGCGCAACGGCAGGAGCTTTTGAAAAAGTCTGCAAAAATGCCCCACCTTCTTGCGATGACTGCAACACCAATTCCTCGAAGCCTCGCACTTACAGTGTATGGTGAGCTCGATATCTCAATACTTAATGAAAAGCCAGCAAATCGTAAGCCAATTGATACCAAGATCTGGTCCCCGAATAGCCGCCCACAACTGTATGAGCTTATTGATGAACAAATAAAACAAGGCCGTCAGGCGTATGTCATTTGCAATCTTATCGACCATAACCCTGATAACGAGCTCAAAAGTGTCGAAGCTGAATATAAGCGACTTCGCAATTCTGTCTTTAAGCACCGTACAATCGGACTTTTACATGGAAAACTCAGCCCTGCTGATAAAGATGCTGTCATGTCGGAGTTCGCAAGCGGCAAGCTTGATATACTTGTGAGCACGACGGTTGTAGAAGTTGGTGTCGACGTTCCAAACGCCACTGTTATGCTGATCGAAGACGGTGATAGGTTTGGGCTAGCACAACTTCACCAGCTTCGTGGACGCGTAGGGCGGAGCGAGCATCAAAGCTACTGTTATATTGTGCCGAGTGATTCTAAGAAGCCATCACAGCGCCTGAAAGAAATCGAAAAGAGCAATGATGGGTTTTACCTTGCCGAAGTCGACCTAAAGCTCCGTGGACCGGGCGAAATTTATGGACGCGCACAACATGGTGCTCTAAATCTACAGGTAGCAACACTCGGCGACACAAAACTAATTGCACGAGCTCAGGCGGCCGCCAAGCGCTTCGTCGAGTCGGGTGAAAATCTGCTACACTATACACAGCTGGCGCGTCAGGTAGAAACATATCAACGACTGACGACCTTAAACTAACATTATGTACGCTGGAACAACATTTTATAACAAATCAGGTAACGCCGTTGGTGCTCATCAACGTATTGATCGTGTTGCAAAAAAACACCTCATTCACCACATTGGAATGACGCCATTTTTCCCATCAATTAAGACAATACTTCACTTTGAGGGCAAGAACGGTCCAGACGGCATTAAAAGCAAAAGCCCGGCGGTTGATGAGCCGTGGCATTTTATCAACCCTGAGGCGGGTATGGATGACCCACTGATTGGCGTCATTAAAGATCATATGCATAACTTGGCCGAAGCACTCCGTAAAGAAGATGAAGTGCGTGCTGGGTTTGAGGCAGCTTGGTTGTCACATGCAATTGTTGACGGATTAACACCTGCGCATCACTATCCTTTGGCGGATAAGATTGAAGAGCTGTGGGGGAAGTCACACACCGAACGAGGTTCAAAAAAAGACAAAATCATCATTAAAGGCACCGGCAAGCGGGATACGTTGTCAAAAAACTGGCAGTATTGGGGTGCGAGTGGTGTATTCACCACGCACTTCTTGTATGAGTGGGGAGTTTCGTCGGCCATTGCCCTCGGGAGCTTTAAAGACATTGGTCTTAAAAAAGCAGATTTTCAACGGATTGATGAAGAAGGCTACTTACCGTACTTCTTAGAGTCAGTTAAAGCGGTAGACGCACTGGGGACCTATCAGGAGTTTGCAAAGACCGGCTGGTCAGCACACTTAGGTACCGTCACACGCCGCAAGCTCGCTCCTATTTTGATGCGAAATGTCTGCCTTGCCTGGTATGCGGCAACAAAGGGAATAACTGAATAATGAACATCCGACTCATCTCTGGTAAATATGGCGGCCGCACTATTGAGGGCTCTGGAACCAACCGAACGCACCCAATGGGGGAGCGTATTCGCGGTTCACTTTTTAATATTATTGGCTCTGAAATTGAAGACGCCGTGGTGCTCGACGCCTTTGCTGGAAGCGGGTCGTTAGGTCTTGAGGCGCTCAGTCGGGGCGCCGCCCACGCCACTTTCGTAGAGCGAGACCGTGTGGCGCAAAACGTCATTACGAGTAACATGAAGACTTTAGGTATTTCGAATGACGGAAAGCTCGTAAAAGCACCGGTTGCAAGCTGGCTCGAAACCACCGATCAACAGTTTGATATTATCTTCGCCGACCCCCCGTATCACGACCTTCAGTTATCCACAGTAGGGAAATTGCAAAAACTATTGAAACCCAATGGGCTTATGGTATTATCGTATACAGGTAAGGGTGAGGTTCCCACCGAATTAGGAGTTGTTGTGGTGGACAATCGTAGTTACGGAGATGCGGTCCTTGCGTTTTACCGACGAGAGAGCGCTTAGGCGCTCTCTTTTTGTGTCTCGTGATTTCCAATGACAACTTGACCGTATTTTCGCCACACGTCTTTATTGGCTTTCGGCCAGCCCCAAAATGCAAGCGGAACGAGCGGGTGTATGAAACATCTGTTCCGAGGATAAGGGTTTGCGACTCATTAAAAATTATTGTATGTCGAGTAAACAGCGATTCAAACCATAGACATTAAAATAACCCGCTTCCGCGGGCGAAGGGCTCAGCAGGGAGCTCTCTTCGCCCGCGGCGCGGGTTGATCGGTGGTGTCACCACACCCAGGCGATCACGCGGTCTTTTTCGACCCACCCGGGGTGTCCTTCGGCGCGGCGTCTCTCGTTGTACGCCTCGCGGACCTCGCGAGTTGCCTCGCGGCGTTCGGCGCGGTGACGACGACGCTTGCGTCGCGCGCCCTTTTGGCGGGCGCTGGTTCCCTGGTTGATGTTGCTTCCGGGCATCCGTTTCACCTCATCATGGTGTGCGAGCACATGCTCGATCCTGCGCGGTGCAGGGATCCGGGCATTCTAAAGCCAGAATCTCTACATCGCGGAACAAATAGGGATGTGCATAGTTATGAAGCATACCATCGCTTCTTGCAAGCATATGCAAAAAATAAATCGCCACAACGTGACGATTTATTCAATAATGTTGGTGCGGATGAAAGGACTTGAACCTTCACGCCTTGCGGCACTAGTTCCTAAGACTAGCGTGTCTACCAATTCCACCACATCCGCATGTGAATGGACGCTATTGCATCTCGAGAAAGTATAGCAAAAAACAGGGTGAAATAAAAGAGGTGACATTTCTCGCTCAAGGTCATACTGTTTGTGCTATCATAGAACCAATAGGAAAAAGGACGGGGAATGAACAAGATTGCAGTCTATCTGAGTCAACACTTATCGGGCGAGGTGTCGAGTGCGCAGTCGCTCCGTAAACTTTATGCAACTGATGGAGGAATCCTCAGTATTGCTCCAGAAATTGTGGCTTTCCCACGCGTCACGAACGACATTCGCAAAGTTGCCCGCTTCACATGGCAACTTGCCGAAAAGGGCCATACTGTTGGAGTAACGGTTCGCGGGTATGGTGGTGATGTCACTGGCGCGGCAATTGGTAAAGGAGTTGTCGTCGATACCACTAAGTATCTCAATGGTATTCTTGAAATCGCCGTCAAGGACAAGCTCGTCCATGTGCAACCTGGAACGTCATTGAAATATCTGGAAGAATCGTTGAAGTGGCAGGGTGCGTCACTTGTGGGAGCTTCTCACCGCGGTATCCGTGACATTTCTGTCGGTGGTGCTATCGCTAACGACAGTCTTGGCGCAGATGGTAGCGTATCCGACTCGATCAAAAGGCTCGAAGTAGTACTTGCTAACGGTGACCTTATTGAAACCGGCAAACTGAGTCGCCGCGAAGT